>JAUNFS010000035.1 GCA_030524925.1 bacterium
TAATCAATATCTAGTAATTACTGTTAGACACAGTTAAGTTAATGGGCTCGGATTTGTAAATGAACCATCACCCTCTGTGAATTCAGTATTTGGTTTTAATGATACAGATGGACGCACGCCCCCCGAACCGTTCACGTAGTTGCCGGCTAAGCCGTCCGAACGGGCTGACCCAACGAAGGCGCCGTTGTAGATGATGTTGGGAGAAGCAAGCCAAACAAACTGTCCATTATTAAAGTAATGACTACTTCCATAGCCTGCTAAACTTAATTCTGATAATGATAAAAGTCCTATAGGATGCTTTAATTTTGCTTTTGAATTACTCATGCTAAATCTATCTGTTTCGTTTGCACATACTAAACTTTTATTATTTCTACTACCGTCTTTAAATAGTAAGGAACTTGTTGTATCACCCCCATTTGGATTCCATCCATTTAGATTTAATATTCTTCTATCATTACAAAATACTGTATCTTCTAATTTATCTTCATATTTGCCTTTTATCTTGGATTCATACCATTCATCTATATATGCTTTTATTGTACTATCATTTTTATTTACATCATCTGCATATAGCATTTCATTTAATGCATCATTTACTGATTTTCCATTTGTTAAGGTTATATAATATGCATAACCATCACTAATACAATATACATAATATATTGATGAACATGTAGTTCCACTACTTAAACATGTATAATGATGTGTATTTACATTTGATTTTTGACTTGCCCAATTATTAGAATTTATTGTTTTTGTATCACTTAATGTATAAGTACCATTTGCATAAGTAAATGATGAGCCAAATACATAATTTTGTCCTTTATTAGTTCCATCTAAGTCTCCTCCAGAAAGTGAGTAATAATATATAAAATTTCCATTATAACCGACTATATACCATAAATTTGAACATGTTGCTGTTGTACTTGAACTATTACATGTATATTTTCCCACTAAAGTACTTATATTTGAACTTGAAACATCAATAGTTTTAGCATTTGTTAATGTATAAGTAAAATGAGTCATATTATAGCTTGCAGAAACCCCATACGCTTTTGTTCCACTAAAATATACACTATTATTTATTGCTTTATAAGGAGAAGGATATACTGTATTATACATATACCCTACATATGCTGGTGAATTATAACTACTATTAAATTGTTTTGTACTTTCTAGTTGTGAATCAGTTCCTGTATTGTTACAAGAGCCATCTTTTTGAACTCCATTATATACTATTTTTACTCCACCTGTTTCTGTTGTTCTTACTATCTTCCAACAAAAACCTGCGAATAAGACATTATTATTTTGAACATTACCTTTATAATAATATACAGGATTTGCATAAGTATCTGCTCCTTCACCTGTATAAAGACCTAAATAAGTTGTATCTGTTTTGGCTCTTTTTTTAATAGTTCCATATAAAGATGTATCTTCTTTATAATCAAAATATAAATAGCAGCTATCAGTACCTATAAATGAAAAACTAACCTTACCTAATGTACTATCATAATTACCTATTTTACCATTATTTTTGCAATAACTTTTATCTCTATTTAATACATAGTCACCTTTTGGAATATCTTTTGAATTTGATTTTGTATAATCAGTTGCTCCATCTTCTTTAATCATTATTGCTAAATTATTTTGTTTTCTTTTTTTAGTTTTAATTATTTTATCATTACTTTTATAAGTTAAACATAATGTAATAGTTCCTAAAATAATTAATGTAAATAGTCCTATTTTTATTTTTTTATTCATATATACTCCAATTCTACATAAATAGGAGCCTTAGTTTTCTTAAATTATATAGATATAGGAAAAATCGATGCCCATTTTATGGGAAATGGTACTAGATTTTTTTTAAAATTAATGGTATTATTTAATAGTAAGATACGTAAATATGAGGATAAGTTTTCTCAAATCTATATAATTTAGGAAAATACGAACAAGGTAAATACTGGGTTTGTAAGATATTTAATATTTTTTTAATAATAAAAAAATGTAAGAATTTTATCCTACATTATTTATTAATATTTTTCATTGTGGGAAATAAGATTACATCTCTAATTGAATCTTGTTCTGTAAATAACATTACAAGTCTATCAATACCATAACCAATTCCACCAGCTGGAGGCATACCATATTCTAGAGCTTCGATAAAGTCCATATCAATATCATTTGCTTCATCATTACCAAGATCTCTTTCTTTTAATTGTTCTTCGAATCTATCAAGTTGAGTAATTGGATCATTTAACTCTGTATAAGCATTAGCAAATTCTTTACCACCAATAAATAATTCAAATCTTTCTACAAATCTTGGATCAGTTGGATTTGCTTTTGTAAGAGGGCTTATCTCTACTGGATGACCATATAAGAATGTTGGTTGAATTAAAGTTTCCTCAACATATTTTTCAAAGAATAAATTTATAATATGTCCTACTGTATGTTCATGCTCTTGAACTTCAATTTGATGCTCACTAGCAAGCTTCAAAGCGTCTTCAACTGTCATTTCTTTAGAAAAATCAATACCAGTTACCTCTTTAATAGAGTCAACCATACTTATTCTTTTCCATGGTCCAGTTAAATTAATATCATAACCACACCAATTATATTCCATTTTACCAATTACTTTTGTAGCAATTTCTTGATACATTTTTTCAGTCATATCCATCATACCCTCAAGGTCAGAATATGCAAGGTAAGCTTCCATTAAAGTAAACTCTGGATTATGTTTAGGATCCATACCTTCATTTCTAAAAGTTCTACCTATTTCATAAACAGCTTCCATACCACCAACAAGTAATCTTTTAAGAGGAAGTTCTAGAGCAATTCTTAAATACATATCAATATCTTGTGTATTATGATGAGTAATAAATGGTCTTGCACTAGCTCCAGTAAGAAGTGTTTGAAGTACAGGTGTTTCTACCTCAGTAAACCCTCGATTATCCATAAAGTTTTGAATACATCTAATAATTTTAGGTCTAGTATAGGCAACTTTTCTTGATTCTTCATTCATAATAAGGTCAACATATCTACGTCTATATCTTTCCTCAATATCAGTAAGTCCATGAAATTTTTCTGGTAATGGTTTAAGTGCTTTAACTAAATGAGTATATTCTAAACATTTAATAGTTACTTCTCCAGTACCGGTTTTCATAACTTTACCTTTAACACCAACTATATCACCAAGGTCAGCTGTTTTAAATAAGTTATAAGTTTCCTCACCTACATCATTAATTGAAATATATATTTGAATATTACCAGTTCTATCTTTAATTGAGAAAAATGATGCTTTACCCATTTTCCTTATAAACATAATTCTTCCGGCAACAACCTCAATATCATTTCTATTTTCAAATTCATCATGAGTAATATCTTGATATTTTTCTTTTATATCTAAAGCATAACCAGTTCTTTCAAATCTATGTCCAAAAGGATCAATACCTAGATTTACTAAATTTTCAAGTTTATTTCTTCTAACTAATTCTTGTTCTGTAAAATTTCTTTCCATAATATCACCACTTCTCGTTTATTTTAACATAATTTATGTTATATATAAAGTCTTTTCATAAAAAAATCTACCATAAAGGTAGATTAAAAATTACAAATCAATTAAATTTTATAAAGTTTTGTTCTTTTTTTAGTTCCAAAATATACACCAGTACCAACAGCAAGTCCTATAGCTACAATTGTTAAAGGAAGGCTAGCACCAGTTTCTGGATTTTTAGTACCAGTAGAATTTCCACTTTCATATCCGATTGAACAATCTTCATCAGCGGAATCTTTTTTTACAGTTACTACTAATGAACCAATTTGGAAATTATTACCAGTATCAGTTGAACCATTTTTATCAAATGTACATGTTAATGTAGATGTTCCATCTGAATTTTTAGTAACAGTACCACCATCAGTTACGTATTCACCAAAGTCAGAACATTTAGCTTCAGTAATAGCTTTTCCTAAAGTGAACTTAATAGTTTTTTGAGTAACCTTATGATTTTCAGTATTATTCTCAAGAGTAATCATAATTTTGTATGTTCTTTGTTCATCTCCTGAAGAAAGTGTTGTAGTGGTAAAATCACCAGCATTGCCAGGAACATTAATTGTTTCCTTGTAATCAGCTGCTTTTACCATAAAAGGCATACATAAAAAGGCTCCCATAACTAGTAAATAACTAAAAAACTTTTTCATCCATCAACTCTCCTATCTTTATTATGACCTAATTATATCATAAAATTCTAAAAAACAATATATTTTTTTAAAAAATTATATTAAAATGTAAAGTTTTGTGTTATCATAATTAATATAAGGTAGGTTATTTGTGAAGATATTAGTAAAGATTAAAAATGATAGATTATGTTTTATTACTAGAAAAAAACTTAATCCAGATTATAAAAATATGCTTAATACTAACGTAATTAGTAACAATGAACTAGTATTTAGTGATGAATATATTTTCTCCCTAGTTTGACAGTTTTTTATTTATAGCCTTCATAATCCTAGGTAATTTCTAGT
>JAUNFS010000003.1 GCA_030524925.1 bacterium
TAATTGCACTTATTTGTGCACTTTAGATTGATTCAACGCTTAAGATGTATTTGTAGATTATCAAACTTAAAATTTAATTCTATCACTGATATAGTCTTTTACTTCTTCAAGTTTTAAAGTAATTTGCTCCATAGTGTCTCTATCTCTTAGAGTAACTGTTCCGTTATTGATAGTTTCATCATCTACAGTTAAACAGTATGGGGTTCCAACGGCATCGCTTCTACGATATCTTTTACCAATAGAACCTGATTCATCGTAACTACACATAAATTCCTTAGATAAATTATTATAGATTTCAGTGGCTTTTTCACTATGTAATTTTTTAATTAGTGGTAATACACAAACTTTATATGGAGCTAAGAAGTTTGGTAATTTTAGAACTTCTCTTTCATCAGTGTCGCTGATTTTTTCTTTGTGGTAGTGTTCAAATAAAAGTGCTAGAACAGTTCTATCTAAGCCATAAGTTGATTCAATGATAAATGGAATAAATTTTTCGTTTGTTTCAGGATCTAGATAATGCTGTGATACACCACTATATTCTTCATGCTTTGATAAGTCATAGTTTGTACGGTTATGAGTTCCGTTAATTTCTCCCCAACCAAATGGGAATAAGTATTCAATATCACAAGCGGCTTTAGCGTAGAATGCTAGTTTTTCATGATCGTGGAATCTTAATTTTTCGCTTGGTAAGCCTAGATATTCAAAGAATTTTTTGCCATAGTCTTTAAAGTATTCGTATAAGTCTTGGTCACTACCTTCCTTGCAGAAAGTTTGATATTCCATTTGTTCAAATTCTATGGTTCTAAATGTAAAGTTTCCTGGAGTTATTTCATTACGGAAGGCTTTACCTATTTGACCAATACTAAATGGTAGTTTAGCACGCATACTTCTTTGTACGTTTAGGAAGTTAACATATTCTCCTTGTGCATTTTCTGGTCTTAAGTATACAACTGATTTATTGTCTTTAACTACACCACGATAAGTTTCAAACATTAATTTAAATTGTCTAATTTCAGTAAAGTCACATTTACCACATTTTGGACATGGGATATGGTGCTCATTAATATAGTTAAGTAGTTCTTCATTTGTCATAGCATCACCAATGCTTGAGTTAGTAAAGTCGTTAACTAGATTATCGGCACGATGTCTTGCTTTACAGTGACGGCAATCAGTTAGAGGGTCTGCAAATGAAGCTACATGACCACTTGCTTCCCATACTCTAGGGTGCATTAAAATGTCAGCATCTAGTTCATAAGCGTTTGGTCTTTCTTGAATAAATTTTTTACGCCAAGCGTCTTTGACATTGTTTTTTAGTCTGCTTCCTAAAGGTCCGTAGTCCCAAGTGTTTGCTAGACCGCCATATATTTCACTTCCTTGATAGATAAATCCATAATTTTTAGCAAAACTTACTAAGTTTTCCATTTCGTTTTTCATATTTCATTTCCTTTCTTACTGCCATGCTTCCTTTAACAAAAAAAGACCTAATTCATAGGGGCACAGTTATGTGCGGTTCCACCCTACGATAGGTCTTCATTTAGATATAGCTCGTTCTTTGCCAAGGAAGTCATCGCTTTAATACACGTATTATACAACTTTTTATTTAGAGATGCAAGTGTTATTTTACTACTAAGTATTCTTTGATTTTAGCCTTGGTTTCAGCTAGTGATTCTTCATCGGGAATCATGACATAAGCTTTTAATCCACCAGTTGAATATGTTTTATCATAGCCGTTACTTCCTGTTAGAGCAGTAGTTTCTATCTGCCATTTAATGTTTTTGTCTAACTGCATATTAATTAGTTTAGTTATTGAGTCTTGATCAATGTTGGTTAGAACGCCACTTTTAAGAGATGATAAAATTTTATTGTACTTTGTTAAAGTGCTTGCATTACTTAGTTTGTTAATCATAGCTTCAATAATTTGTGCTTGGTGTCTACCTCTTGCGTTATCTTCTCCAGCGTATTGATGACGGTTTCTAGCATAAGCTAGGGCCTCTTCTCCATTTAAAGTGTTTTGGCCAGGCTTAATATAAATCATTTTATTTGCAAATTCTCTTTTAGAGTTTTGTTCACACACACGGTTTGCACCGCAATCTATATCACCATTATATCTGTATGTTGGTTTTTCTACATTTACACTAATGCCCTCAATGGTATCTATTATTTTGATAAATGATGTGAAGTTTACTCTTGCATAATAGTTTACTTCGGTATCTAAAAGGTTACCTACAGTCTTAGCACTTTCTAAGACACCATAAATACCGGCATGGGTTAACTTGTCTTTAGCGTTTTTACTATTTAAAGTTACATAATAGTCTCTTGGAATACTAATTATTAAGATTTTGCCACTTTTAGGATTTACAACAGCTGCTAGGTTAACATCACTTCTTGCTGATTTATTTACTTTACCACTTGTATCAATTCCACTTAAGTAAACTACAAAAGGCTTCTTTGTCACATTTACTTCATTTAATTCACTTTCAGTTTTAATTTTTAAATCTATGCTTTCAAGATTTCTTATTTGATTTTCAATGTGATGATCTTCTAGATAAATATCCATTAAGCTGGAGTTGATATAAAGCCCTTCAGTTTCTTCATTTAGTAAAGAATTTACGGCATCATCTATATTAGTGTATTTTTTTTCTTTAAAAGTTAGTTTCCTTTCAAGTTCCTTGATGGAAGAAGCAAATTCTTCTTCACCATTATCATATAGTGCTATTTTTTGATTTTTTAGCTCACTGATTTTTGAATAGTCACTATTATTTAGGACATAAAGCTCGTAAGTTTCTGTTCTTTGCCCGTTATCAAAAATGTTGTTAAAAAAGGAAATTGTACCAAAAGCGTAGTTAATTCCAATAATCATGATAATTATTAATATTATGCTAAAAAAGGAACTAACTAATTTAGTAAATAAACAAGTCTTGCGACATAATTTCTTAACAAGAAAGAATATAATAATACTAAGTAATACGGTTCCAGGTATAAAATATTTAAGTGGTATAATATTAAAATAGATTAAGACAGAAAGTGCTAAAACAGTTACGATTACTAAGATAAGTGCTAGCACATGATAAAATTTGTCTTTTTTCTTTTTTTGTTTCATATAAACAACCTCAAAGAAATCATATCATATTATAAAAAAAATAGGTTATTTTTGTAAATAAAACCTATTTTATTTGACATAACTATTTTGATATAGTTTTTGTTTGCGGAGCACCATAAGTTACTCCAAGAGTAATTTCTGTTAGTTCTAACATTTGATTATATAGACCATCTATTTCGTTAATTTTTTTATTAACGCTATCATAAAATTTGTCTCCGTAAGCTACTCGTTGATCTATTATTTTCTTTAAGTCTTCTCTTTCCCAAGCCGCTCTAGAATATAAGCCACCATCCATATCTTTACGATAGCTTGTAAACATTTTTTCTTTATTACTTTTATAAAGTTCATTTTCGCTTGAAACGTTTGCATTGCGCCAAGTATCAAGAATAAAATATTCTTTACTAATCCAATCATCTTGGATACAGTCTATGTCAGCTATATCAGTGACAGTTGTCTTGTTGTTATTTTCTTGGTAAGCCTCAAAATTTACTCCAAGAGTAGTTTCCGTCAATTCTACCATCTTATTATATAGCCCATCTATCTCATCAACCATATTTTGAATCTTATCATCGTCATATAAAGCTGGAATATCTAGCATATTTCTAAGTTTTTCTCTTTTAGCACTTACTCTTACACGCATGCCACTATTTATTTCGCTTTCACCAATATTAAATAAAGCTTCTTTAGTGCTTTTATAAGGTTCATTTTCAACCGAAACTTTTGTCCTGTCCCATTCATCAAAGACAAAAAAATCTTTTTTATCCCATTCTTCTTGTTTTGCGTCTATTGTACGTTCTAATTCAGTTTTTTCTGCATCTTTTGGTTCATTTACCTCGTCTTTGTTTTCATTATTTGATAATGGAGTTTGTTCATTTTGAGGAATAATTCCAAAGACATGTAGTTTTGATAGTGGTACCCAAAGAGAAATTTCCATTCCTGGATATATTTTATTTGGATTATCTATATCATTATTTTTGCAAATACTTTTTACTTCTTCTTGGATTTTAGCATTTGAATCACAGTAAAGTGATGCGATTGCTGATAAATTATCCCCATTTTCAACCGTATACACTACTCTTTGTTTTTCTTCTTCTACTACATTTACAATACCAGTTGGGTCATCTACTATCTTTTTATCTTTTCCTTGGGATAATGAACAGCCAGTCATACTAGTAAGCATAATAGTGCCAGCTAGAATTCCTGCTGTAACTCTTTTTAATTTTTGTTTGTTATAAATTGCTACGGTACCAAACTTTGCTACAAACTGTTTAAAGTTATCTCTGTACCCTGCGATAATTGATTTTTTAGGAATTTTGTTTAAAGTTTCGTTATAAACTGTTATTTTGCCGCTGGCATTAATTCCTTCAATTGTTCCGTTTACTTTAAAATTTTCTGATGTTTTCATACGACTCACCTATTATAAGTATATAATATTATTTTTTAATTGGCAAATAAAACTGTAAAGCACTATTTACCGAGAATACTTGCTGTTAGCACTAGATTATCAAGACCAGTTATTTTAACTTCTACAAGCTTATTATGTGGCATACTTTGATCTACTTTTACTCTTAGATAATTTGTGGTGTATCCATAAGTATAGCCGTCTTTTTCTTCTTCGGTTAAGATTTCCATAGTTTTACCAATAAACTTTTTTAAATATTCTTTTTCACACTCATCTGATAGCGCTAGTAATTTATGTGCTCTATTTTTTTTATCTTCTTCGGTTACAACATTTTTCATTTTGGCTGCAGCAGTGCCATCTCTTTTAGAGTATGGAAATACATGAATTTTACCAAATTTGATTTTACGAGCAATTTCTAAACTTTCTTCAAAGTCTTCTTTGGTTTCAGTTGGGAAACCTACGATAAAGTCAGTTGTAATATTGATACTAGGACGCACTTTTTTGATGTTATTAATTATTTCCATATATGTTTCAATATCATATTTACGGTTCATCATTTTTAAAGTACGATTGCAAGTATTTTGAACTGGAATATGCATGTGGTCACAAAGCTTAGGATTAGTTTTTAGTTCTTCTAGAAATTCAGGTGTATTTATCTCAGTTATTTCAATACTGCTGATGCGAATTCTTTTGATAGTATCTATTTTACTAATTTCTTTAATTAATTTTACTAAATTTGGATAACGTCCTGTATGAATACCGGTTAAAACAATTTCTTTAAAACCTTTTTGAGCTAAGGCTTTAATTTCATTTAGAGCTGTATCAAATTCTTTAAATCTAACATTACCACGAACATAAGGAATAATACAGTATGAACAGTAATTATCACAACCATCTTCTATTTTAATAAAAGCTCTAGTTCTATCATAAGTACTATCAACTGTCATGTCTTCAAATTGTACATCAGTTAAATCATATATTTTTTGAATTTTTTCTTGGGTTTTTAAATATTCTTCTACTAATGATACAATCTTAGTTTTATCTTTATTTCCAAGCATTATATCTATTTCTAAATCTTTTAAGTCTTCTTTAGCATGCTGAGTATAACAGCCACAAACTACGATAATTGCATCTTTGTTCATTCTTTTGGCTTTTCTGATTATTTTACGGTCTTTAGCATCGCTTTGATTAGTTACACTACATGTATTAATAACAACAATGTCTGGACTTTCTTCTAGTGAAACTATTTGATAATTACTATTTAAAAATAAGCTTTTTATTACTTCTGATTCGTAATAATTTACTTTACAACCTAATGTTTCTATTGCTACTTTCATTTGTACCACCCTTTAAAAAAAGCCATTAATGGCTTAAATCTTTTTGTAATTGTTTTAATGCCTTTAGAAAATCTTCTTCTTCTTCATATTCAAACATTTTAACATCTAGTTTTGGCATTTCTAAAGTATTTTCAGTTTTTTCAGAGTTTAAATCTATTTTCTTAACACTAATTTCAGTTATTGGACTACTATATTCATCATCATAGTTAATGAACATTTTGTCTTTGTTTTTAATTAGTTCGTCATAACTAATAATTGCATTATTTTCTTGTTCTTCTTCATATGATGTTAATTTGATAGTTTCAGGTTTGTAATTTTTTTCAATATTTTTACAAACTGCTTCAATATCAAAGCCATCTTTTTTTTGAGGGACTTCTTCTGTGTCATCACATTTAATTAAATAAATAATATAAATAAATAAGACAATAAGTAGGAATGTTCCAATAAAGAAGAAATAATCTCCCATACTTAATGAATATATAAATCCTAATAAATTTTCTAAAACTTCTTTCACTTTAAATCACCAAAATTTCTTTCTATTATACAATATTTTTTATTTTTTTCAACTTATAATAAGTATTAAACTTACAAAGTTATTTATTCCATGAATTATCATTGGATAGTAGATGTTTTCTTCACTTGCATAGATGTATGCTAGAGTGCAGCCAATTGCTACATAAGGAATGCTTGTAACTAGTGCATACGTTAAGTCTAAATCAGTTGGAAAAATATGAAGAAAGCCAAATATAAGACCACTTAGTACTATAAATGCTATCTTATTATTAATTACTTTTTTTAATCCTAATCTAAAGATGCCCTCTTCTACAACTGGTGTTGTAATACTGGTTGTAAAGAGCATAAGTAGTGGTGCTGCCTCAATATAGCTATTGATTACTTTTTGATTTTCGCTAACATCTAGTTCAAACCCTAGAAGTAAGCACAGTACACTTGAAATAATGCCACTTCCGATTTTTACGATTATAAAGATTACTAAATATTTAAATATTTTATTAATAAATGTTTTTCCCTTTAGTTCAGATAAATTTTTTGTAAATGTCTTTTGATATACAATGAATATAACTGATGCCATAATAATCTCAGCTGTAGTTGATAAAACTACTAAATCTTTATAATTATTTATTGTAAAACCTAAATATTTAATAGCGGTTACTAGTAAGGTAGATAAGTAAAAAAACATTATTACAACACCAATTAGTTTTATGATATTAATTATTTTTTCTTTCATTTTAAACCTCACATTATATTACTATATAAGATGCCAGCTAGAAGCATGTATAAACTATAAGTTGTAACACTAACTATAATATTATTATTTTTACGATATATTAGTGCTAGTAATAAGAATAAGACAAATGATGGAATGCTGTTTATTATCATGTTTGGTAAGGTTCCACCAATTAGATATGCATGATAAACTGCTGCTGATAGACCTGAGATAATAATACTTGCATTGTAGTCAAATAATTTGTTTACTCCAAGAGCAAATACGGTTACTTTTAGATAAGGTATTAAGATAATACTTTTAATAAATAATAAGATTAATGCTAAGTTGAATGGTCTATTAAATATATTAAAGAAGCTTACAGGTGTATAGTTTAAGTAAAAACTTTTACCGATAACTTTACATAGGTAATTAGTTATTAAAATAACGATAAATATAACTAAGAAAGCTACAAATGAGTAAATAAAGTTACTTAAGAGTTTTCTTTTATATTTTTTTATGCCACTTTTTAGTTCGTCTTTATAAATTATATAAAAGCATATTGATATGATTAAATATACGATAAATTCAGTAAATGTCTTACTTAGATGAATATTTAAAGTACCTAATAGTTTATTAAAATATTCTTCAGCAAAAAGTAAAACTACAAAACTTATTAATAATTTAATTAAATTTACTAAAAAATCTTTCATACTGCTCTCCTATTATTATTGTAATAAATAAATGTAAACTATTCAATTTTATTTTGTAAACTTTCAATCAAGTTGACGCAATTAGACATTTACTAAATCGCTGTTCTTAATAATGTAAATTTTTTTATTTTTATAAAATGCATAGAAGACATTACTTAAATCTATGTCTTGTTTTCTTAGGTAGTTAGTTAGCCAAAATTTACTGTGTTTAATTTCTTTTAAAGTTTTATCTTGAATGACCCCATCTATTATGAGAGCTAATGGATAAGTACTATTAGTTTTAAATATATTATATTTAAAGATACTTAATTTGCCGTTAGTTTCTAAGAAAGCATATTCTACGTCTTCTATGGATTTAATGTTATTTTGACGCAAGCTTAGTAAGAGATCGTCAAGAGAATATCTTTGTTTAATCATTTCTTTATAGTTGATAATTCCTTTATTTATGATGATACTTGGTTTACCATCTAAAAGATTTCTAAACTTTCTTGATTTGACACTGATAAAAGCAAAGAGGATTTCTACCACAACTAAAATGGTTATGGGCGCTACAGTTAGTACTAGGGGTTCATCTATATTTTCAATACTTATTGCTACTAATTCAGCTATTAAGATTGATACTATAAGGTCAATAACTCCTAACTGCCCTATTTCTCTTTTGCCCATTAGACGATAACTAATCATGATGAAGAAATAAAAAAATAGTGTTCTATATACTGCAATAAATAGTTTCATATGGTTCACCAATTATATAATGGAGTATTTATTAAAAATTTATTCAAAAAAACTTTAAAAAAAGATTTAGTTGTCTTTCTTTAAAGTTTTCTTAGGATTATAATTAATTATTAATATTTGATCTGGTGAAATATTTTCTTTAACTGTAAGATGTTTACTTGCTAGAGTATTTTTTACTCTTTTTAAATAGCCTAGATCTGTTTCCTTAGAATTTCTTTTGGGAATTTCATCATCTAAAAAGCTTGCCCTAGGAACTAATAATACAGAGGAATTTTCATTTTTAAATACTTGATAATATTTTTCAAAGAAGTCTAGTACTTTTTGGGCTTCTAAAACATCAAGGTGGTTATCTTTTATTAATTTTTCAACGTTGTGAAGGCATGCTTCGTAGTCTCTATTTCTAAATGCTTCTTTATCATAATGATTTCTTTCCATACCACCAGTTGTAAAGTGTAAAAACCATGATGGTGATGATACAGCATAATAAGCAGAAGACGCGATGGTTTCTGATAAATAAATTGGCGTTTTTTGTTCTCCTTGATATAAGCCAAAAATATTTTGCTTGCCATGATTACTAAATATCGTGCGAATTTCTTCTAGTTCGGTTAAAGACCAGGGTTTATTTTCTAGTATTAAACCATTTTCACTTATTGAGGTTTCAAAAGCCCCATTAAAGGTATGAAATAAGTAGCCTTCTAAAAAATAGTTTTGAATAATCTCATTTACTTTAACGCCTTTTTGCAAAGCAAAGTTTGCTACACATTCAAAATAGTCATCATCGTGATATCTAAACTGTTCATCTTTTTCTAACTTTTCTTTTAAAATATTAGTTAGTTCTTCAAGATGCTCTTCACTTCTAGTCATTAAATAATACATCAATACTAAAGATTTTAATTTTAGTTCTTTTTCTAATTTTAGATTGCATTTTACTTTACTTAAAATGTGATTAATATTTTCTTTAATAAAAATCAGCCCTCCTTAGTACTACTTCTTTAATTTATCATTTTTGGTTCTTAAAATCAATCATACATCTTTTTATTATAAGTAAATTATGGTATGATATTTGTATGAATAAGATAATGTTTAAGATAAGTTCAAATGTATTATTTGCTCAAATTTTAAATAAAGATATGCCAAAAGAGGATTTAAATAAAACTAATATCATTGATACTAGAGAGTTAGTTTTCAGTGAATATTATATTAAACAAAACCTTGATTTAGTATCTTCTTTTTTGAATGTAATAATTATTAAAAGAAAACTTAGTAAGGTTATTGTTAAGGATTTTGAAATAATTGGACCAGTTTTAGATATTATCAGAAGTATTCCAAATATTAAAGAGCTTTCAGTAGTTCCTGATGTTTTAATTAATTATGATACTTTTTTAAAACTTTTAGAAAATAATTATTTAGAAAAAATAGATTGTTATGATTTTCCAAAGATACTTTTAGATAGATTAGATGTTAATAAAAATATTGAGGTAAAAACAAGAACGGAAATTCTTTTTGTTAGTAATTTCATGAAAATAAATAATTTAAATACCTACTCCGATATTTACTATAAGAAAAGTATTGTTATAACTAACCCATTTAAAAAAGAAGATCTAGATGATTATATAACTTTTATCAAAATTAATAATCATTTAAAGGAGATTGATTTTAAGGATTTTGATCAAGATGCGTTTTTTAATATAATGAATATTTTACTTTTAAATAGTAAAAAGAATATTAAAGTTATTCTTCATGATTTTAATAATTTAAATGAGGTAATTAATAATGTATCTAAGTTTAAAAAAGAAAATGAAAAGAAACTTATTGAAAATAATATTAACTTTAAAATTAATTACAGTGATGAATATAAAAAGAATAATTTCTTAAAGCAGTTGAATCTTAATTTTTTAAAAATTTCTTTAGGCGGGGTTATTATTGTTTTACTAATAATGATTGGCATTAATTACTATAAAAATTATGTAGATGAGCAAAATTATCTAGGCATTGAAAATAACTTAAAGGAGATTATTAAGAATAATCAAGCTGAGAAGGAAGAAGTTCCAGATATTGATATTATTGAGCCTGATGAAAATGATACAACTACTACTAGTAAAACAACAACGGTGTATGATATTCAGTATGAGAAAGTATTTTCTTCTTTACTTGAAATAAATAAAGATACAACTGGCTGGATCACAGTAAACAATACAAAGATTGATTATCCAGTTGTTCAAGCTAAAGATAATGATTATTATTTAAAGAGAGATTATAATGGTGTTAAAAATAGACACGGATGGATTTTTATGGATTATCGTAATAATATTGATGAACTTGATGAAAACACGATTATTTACGGACATAATCTAGCAAATCAAACAATGTTTGGAACTTTAAGATATGCTTTAAATCAAGGTTGGTATACAAAAAGTAAAAATCAAGTGATTACATTTAATACATTAAAAAGTAATATGAAATGGCAGATATTTTCAGTATATACAATACCAGTAACAAATGATTATTTAGATGTTACTTTTGCTACTGCTGAACAATATCAAAGCTTTATTGATATGATTACTGCTAGAAGTATTTATGACTTTCAGCAAACTGTTACTACTAATGATAAGATTTTAACTTTATCTACATGTGCTAATGGTCATGATAATAGATTAGTAGTTCATGCTAAATTAATCCAAGAATAAAGGAGCCCTAAGCTCCTTTTTGATTTTCTTTGATTACTTCCAAGATTGCACGCATTTGTCGATACTCTTCTAAAGTAAACATATCATTATCATTTTTCTTTTCAACCACAACGTATTCTATTTTTGGTTCTGGTTTTGGTTCTTCTTTAATAATTGGCATTTCAATTGTTTCTTCTTTAGGTATTACGATTTTTTTCGGCATTTCAATTTCTTCTACTACTTCTTTAACTTTTGTTTTGTCATTTTTATTTAAGAAGTAATTAATTATTTTAATTAATATTAGTGATATAATCCATAAAGCAAAGATACCAACACTTACTTCAAATAAAATCATTAAATGATCATTTGAATAAATACTTATTTTACTTGCTAAATCAACTTCATTATTATCAATTTCATCTAATATTAAGAAGAATAAATACATATTAGCAGTAAAAACAATAGAATTATAAACTCTTATATTACTTTTAATTTTTTTATTTGCTAAGCTATAAATTAGGATACCTAAACTAATTACAAGCATTATTATGTAATTTAGTACTGAAGGAAAATAAATCATTGTAACAATATTTTTTGATATTGTATTAAATATTTCTAAAATTGAGTCATAGTACATGTATATTAGTATTCCAATAATTATGATACTGATAAATGTATATAACCATTTGGTAGTTTTATCTTTTTTATATATAAACTTAATATCTATGATGATTAGTATTAAACCAAATAATAGCACTAAAAAAAGAGGTGATGAAAAAATCAAACTAAAAATAGTTTTAACTTTTTCTAGTAAAGTAAACTCTACCATTTTATCACCTCTTCCCCTTTTTATTCTTAAATTAACTCACAAATATAAATTGTTTGTGTTTCTTTATCTCCTTTTGTACATGTTATTAATGTTAGTGTATTTTTATTTTTGTTTCTTTTAATAGCAACATCGCCATCTTTAATATCTGTATAAATATTACTTATTTTATAGTGATATTCCTTATTATTGTAGGTGATATCGACCAAATCCCCAATTTCTAATTTATACAAATTTTTAAAGAATGAAATTGAACTTGTTCCTGAATGGGCTGCTAATATAAAGTTCCCATTTTCAACATCCGGATAATCAGATACTGGAACAATATAGATGTTACGATTTACGTTATTATATTTTGAGTCTTTACTAACAAAGCCTCTTTTTAAATCTATTTTAGGAATAGAAATATCACCAATATAGTATTTTGAATAATCAATAGTTTTAATAACTGGCGCCTTTTTAGTTGTTGTAGGCACAGTCTCTTTTTCAGGTTCATTTTCACTTGGTGTTTCAGATGGAGTAGTATCTTCTTCTGAATTTACTTCCTCTTCTTCACTATCGCTTTCTTCAATACTTGCCATAATTTCTTCTAAATATTTTTCATTCATCTCATTAAAGACTTCATATTTTTGACTATTATAGTAAGTACTTAAAAGTAAGCAAATACCAACAAATGATATTACTACTCCAGATATAATTTTTATTTTAGTTTTCTTTGCCATTTTTAATTAATACAGCAGCACCGCCAGCAAGGATTATTCCACCAGCTATATATGTTAATGTACTAGTTAATCCTGTTTTAGGAACTACGATAATTTCAGGTTCTTCCTTTTTGTTATATACAGTTAAGCTTACTGCATCAACATACTCGCCATTATTTTTAATTTTAATATTGCCTTCATCATCTACACTAAAGTAAATTTTTTCAGTTGTTAATTCATAACCACTTGGAGCAGCTTCTTCTGATAAAACATACTCTCCTGCTTCTAATACAATATAACTAGCTGAATTAGTTGTAGTAATTGTAGCTACTGTTTCCCCTTTGCTATTCTTAATCATTAAGATTGCGCCACTAACATATTCTTTAGTTTCACTATCTAATTTATTAATTTTAATAGACTTTTTATCTTTTAATTCATTAACCATTTTAATGTAATCAACTTTGATGAATGTTCCATTTACTTTTTCGTAAACGTTGTTGTTTTCATCAACTTTGAATGTTATAACTGTTTCACTTAATTTATAACCTTTTGGTGCAATTGTTTCAGTTAAAGTATATTCTCCTGGTTTTAAATCTACATAATGAGCTGTTGTAGTAGAAACCCATTTATCAATTTCTTTACCAGTAGAATCTTTTAATACTAATGTTGCACCAGCAATTTCATTTGTACCAGTAATGTCAGTTTTGCTAATTCTAACTTTAGCAATTTTCTTATCTACCATAGTTACTTTATAAGTACCATCTTGAGCTGTAATATTTACTTTTTGTTTATTAGCAATTAAGTATCCTACTGGAGCACTTTCTTCTACTAAAGTATAAGTGCCTACTGGAACATCATCAAAATATTTATAATTTGCATCAGTTGTCCAACTTTTATATAGATTAGTTGATGCACAAGTTGTATTTGTACAATCGCCTTTATATAAAGCTAGTTTAGCATTTTTTACATAGTTACCACTTTCGTCAACCTTATAAATTGTTAACTTATTATGTTTTTCTTCTTCTTTAGTAATACTAAATGAAATATCATCGTCTACTGAATGAGACTCACTATATAATTCACCTAATAATACATACTGATGTGATGAATCATAAAAGTA
Source organism: bacterium (assembly GCA_030524925.1). GTDB lineage: Bacteria > Bacillota_I > Bacilli_A > RF39 > UBA660 > CAG-533. The sequence continues at coordinate 13,823 of JAUNFS010000003.1, forward strand.
TTCATAAGCATGGTAAGTATAATATACTCCGCTTGCTTCAACTTTAAAGTTTACTGTTGAACCAGCAGCTACTGAACTAACTGGAACAGAAACTTGGAATGAATTACTAGTTTTATTAATAATTTGAGCACCACTTGGAGCACCTACTAATTTTAAATTAACTGATTTTACATTTCTTTTAGAAATTGTTATTTCTCCTGAAACATAATTCCCATTGGAAATTGTAAATTTAGTGTTGCCACTTAAACTTATGCTTCCACTTGTTTGAGAAAATGCTTTTGCACCACTTACTAAATCATAAATTGCTTTTGAAACACTGTTGCTATTATATGAATTGATGATATTATTTTTAGCAGATGAACTTAAGTTACTAGTTCCACCTACTAAATCTTTAAACCACCAAACTGCAGTTTGCATAATGTAATAGTCTACTGTACTATTTCCAGTATTTGGTTCATTATCAATGATGTAAACAAATCCTTGATGAGCTTCACGACTTAATGTCATTGTTGAATTTCTTGGGAATTTCTTATTTGCTTCTTCACAATAAATTGAAATTCCATCAGCAGTATTCTTAACATATACAGTTGGAACACCACTTACATATGATTTTACTTGTGTAATTCCTGTAGTTTTAATAGTGCTTGGAGCACTTGCTGCGGTAACATTTTGAGCTAAGCCAAACATACCTAATACAAAAATTAAAATAGATAAAAATTTCTTTTTCATACCAATTTACCCTCTTTCCTAACTCCTTTTTCTTTTTGCGCCATTTATACTACCACAAAACCAGAAAAAAATCAAGTTTTATGGTGCCTACAAGCGCCTATATGATAGTTTTATCTAAAAATATTACTTCTTATAGCACTGTCCATGATAGCTTCATATTCTCCATTAGAAATTGTAAGCCCATAATAAAGTCTTTTATCAAGAGACATAGCAGAGATTGCTGTAAAAAACTCCCTAAAATCTTTAATAGTATATCCAGCAATGCTAAGCCTATTTAGACTACCAAAATAATAAAGATTATTCAAAGTTGGTGCATTTGGAAATATGTCTGTACTTTCCTTATATCCATCTAATAATGTATATGCAAGTTCACTGTTTTGATGTCTTCTTACTTGTGGAATAGGCTTATTTATCATATTAAGTATGCTATTTGTAGTTTTATATGAGTCAATTTCGGCCATTCTTTCAGATGGATCGCTTTTGTAAAACTTTAAATATTGATCTTTAAGTGGTTCTACTATGCTTTCAGCTTCTTCTCTACTTAGCCCCCTATTTAACAAATCTAAAGTACTTTTTAAATTTATATAGATTGGACTTAATTCTAAAATGCAGGCATCTAAACCATTTTGACCAGTTGCTACCTTCTTAATTTGATTAGCATGTTCTAACTCATGAAGTAATGTTCTAGCAATTATAATGTTTCTTATTAAATATACTTCTAATTCATTAAATTTAGGATCAACAAGTTTTAAATAATTTAGCTTGCTTTCTATATTGTCAAAGTCTACTACAATACTTCTATCAACGCTCATATAATAAGCAGCTGTTTTATCAGTTTTAGTTCCTTCTTCACCACGAATGTAATATGCATCTTTGACAAAATCATGTAATTCACGATGATTTAAAACGATTTCTAATAATCTATCGCAAAAAGCGTTATCAGCTATCTTACGATTAATAGAATAATCAAATATTAAGGATAATAATTCTTCTTCCATATAAAAACCCCCTTTTTTATGAGGGTTATCATACTATAAAATAAGAAAAAAAGCAAGTTATCTTGCACTACGGTAAGATTCACCTGCTACTAATGTTTTGTTTTTTAAGGTAAATAATTCGGATACAGAGACTACAGCATAGCCTTGCTCAGTTAAAATTGGCATTAATTCTTCTACGGCATTTTTGGTAGTTTCGTATAAATCATGAAATAGAATAATGTCTCCATCTTGTATGTTTTCTAAAACCATATTTTTAATTTTTTCGGTGTCTCTGCTTTCCCAATCTCTAGTATCTAAGCTCCAAAGAATAAGTGGAACACTTACTGAGGATTTAATATCCGCATTATAGGAACCATATGGAGGTCTTAAATAAGGCATGTCTGTGCCAGTTATTCCTTTATATAATTCGTTGTTATCATTTACTTTTCCGAGCATTTTATCAATAGTTAATTTAGTTAATTTTGAGTGATCTATAGTATGATTAGCTATTTCAAAACCTCTATTATAGACTTCTTTAACTATGTCCTCATGATTTCTAATATTATAACCTACTTCAAAAAATGTAGCTTTAGCATTATATTTTTCTAAAGTACTAATAATATCTAATGTATATTTACTAGGTCCATCGTCAAAAGTAAACGCTACTAACTTTTTATTTTCCAAATCTCTAACTACTTTAGTGGTTGTATAAGGGACATAATCTTTATTTAAATTAAATTTTAAACTAGAATAGTCTTTTACCTCATTATAATCTAGTTTTAAAAAAGTAATATCCCTTTGGTCATTATATTCACTTAAGTAAATGCTCATATCTTTATCGTTAAACAAGCAATCTATTTCGGCTTTACCTATTTGTTCGTCGGTAATATTTAAATCTAAATTTGCTTTAGCAATAATAATTTTATTTCTTAAATCTTCTTCTTTAATAAGATCGTTTAAGTTAACTAAAGAGCCTTCTTTATCAAGCAAAAGTGTATGAACTTTAACTATTTTATCTTCACTATTAAAAAACTTGAATAAGACTGAGGTATATTTATCAGCAGTTCCTAGTGAATAATTTATTTTATAATTTTCATTTTGATAATCAGTAATATAATTTTGAATTATTTCATCTTTCTTATCTTTAAAGTAAGGATAAACAATATCTTTTCCTATTTTCTTTTCACTATATGAATAACTTGAATTATCAAGTCTTAAAACTATTAAGTTAAGTAAAACTAATACTATTAAAAACGTTCCATATATGATTACACTTTTTTTATTTTTCATGCTACTACTCCATACTTCATCATTATTATACCTCTTTTATAAAAAAATAATAGCACTTTTCTTAAAATTTAGTGCTAATTTACTGTTCTTTATAATTTTCAAAAATGGTAGTTACAAGCTGAGCACGATTACTAACTATTTTATTTAAAAAGTAAAATAAACCTAAAAAGAAGATAATTAATGATATAAAAATATAACTAAAGATTTTTCTTTTTTTCATACAATCACTTACTTTACTTTTTCTTATACTTTAATTATAAACTATATTCATTAAAATTACTATTTTTTTTAATTTTATTTAAAATATTCTTGCACAAATATATATGATATGGTATATTATTAATTGTCATGGATCTTTAGCTCAGTTGGTTAGAGCATCCGGCTCATAACCGGGCGGTCGTAGGTTCGAGTCCTACAAGATCCACCATTTTTATTTGCGGGTGTGGCGGAACTGGCAGACGCGCTAGACTTAGGATCTAGTGGATTAATCCGTGCAGGTTCAAGTCCTGTCACCCGCACCAATTTGTTTATATACGAACATTACTTATTATTTAGGTGGGTTCGCTACTTATAAATCATTAAAATAGTGTTCGTTAGAACATTATTTTTTTGTTTCTGGGAGGTTTTGTTATGAAAAGAAGTAAAATTATTATTGAGTTAATTAAGAATGAAATAAGTGTCGTACAAGCAATGGATATTTTAAATTTGTTATTACAAGATATAACGGATAAAAAAATAAAGAAATGGCTCTATTGTGAAATTAATGGCTATAATGTTAAAGATAAAGTACCAGAATATAGAATTGTTAAGACTAATTTAAAAGGAAATTTTGTTGCTGGCAATTATAAGTGCACAAGCCAAGATATTCCTTTAAAGCCACAATACATTAAAGATTATGCTACTACTAAAATCACTGCTAGCATATATGAAATATCACAATTTGCAATAGCCGAGAAAGAAAATAAAAGTCATTCTCTAATAATACCTTTACACGCAGTTATAGCACAAGAGATATCAATGATAAATGGCGAAGTTATTAGTGCATATAGAGAATTACCACTATATTCACATACGAATATATTAAACAAAATAAAATCAAAATTATTACAAATATTTATTGAGTTAGAAAAAAAATACGGCAATTTAGATGGTTATTATATTGAATTTGCTAATGATAAAAAAGGAAAAGAAGTGGTTAAAGATATTACAAACATAATATATACGGATAATTCGGTACACATAGGCGATGATAACAAGATAGAAAAATCAAATGTAGGTGTTGCAAATGAAAATTAAAATTGGAAATGGAAATAAAATCAAAAATTCTAATGTAGGCAAAAATAACAAAATTGAAAGCGAACAAACACCAAATAAAATTTTAATAGATATTTTAGTTGGTCTATTCATAACAATAGTTGGTGGGATAATTCTATATTTCATAACAAATTAAAACGATTAGTTTGTTTTCTAATCGTTTTCTTTTTTTATTAAATCATCTAATGTAACACCTAAAGCAACAGATATTCTATAAAAGGTATCAACAGAAAAGTTATAACCGGCTTTATCACTTTGAATTTGTCTTATAAAATCGTGAGATAAATCTACCATTTCAGCAAGTTGCATTGATGTTATGTTTTTTTCTTTTCTATATTTTCTAATGTTCTTTCTAATGGTATCGTAGATGTTGGCATCAAAAATTAATTTTTCCATAATGTTATCTACCTCCTAACATAATTTTAAAGAAATATATCCAAAAAATATGTTAGGTATTGACTAACAACGATGTATGTGATAAAATTAAGTTATCATTAATAATATGATTTTATATATGTTGTGAGGTGTTTAAAGGTGAAAAAATTCGGTAATATACTAATTGATATTGTATTGGTACTAGCATTTATAATAACTTGTGCTGGTACATTTGCAGAAAAAAGTGTTGGTTTTGGTGTTGCCACGATAATTATTATTGTATTGTTTATTTTAAATCTTAAAAAAGGTAATCAAGTTGTAGATAGTAAAGAAGTAAAAGATTTAGATGCTAAATATACAAATAGCAGTTGGCAAAAAATTGGAAGTTATGAAAATGCTTATCTATATATCAACGAAAATGATAAGAAAGTATTAATTAACAATCACGAATACAATTTTAAAGATATAATTTCTGCCGAAATAATGGAAAATGAAAAAGAACAAACATATACTGCAACAACTCAAAATGCTATATTCACAAGGTCTTATAGTAGTGGTTCAAGAACTTATCATTATTGCAGTAAATTACAAGTAAAAATCGTTCTAAATTCAATAACTAGTCCACAAGAATATATTACTTTTATAAGTAAAAAGACAAATAAAAATAGTAATAAATATAAAAGTGCTTATGATATGGCACAAAAATTCATATCAACTTTGCAAGTTATTATTAAGAATAACCAATAAATTAAGTCGTAAAGGCTTAATTTTTTAATTCTTATATATAAATGAAAATATATTTATCACTATTGTATTTATTAAAAATATAATCTTGAAGATTTGCAATATTATTAAACTTTTTCCCTTTTTCTTCATAATTACTTATTATATACAAATTATTATTTCTAATTATAATGAATACTCCGGGATGCTTTTTATCTAAAACTTTACTTTCTATTTTTGATATTCTTCTTTCTAGTGTATTCATTTTATATCAAGCCTTTCTTCTATATTATCAATTCTTTTTAATAATTCTAATTGTTGATACTGCAAAATTCTATCTAATATAAAAGTAGATGCCTTTAATTGATTATTTTCATTTTCTGCATTATCAAGTATTGATAACAAATTATTTAGAGCCTTATCGCCTAAAGTATGCAATTTTATTTCTATACTTTGCAAGGCTTGTATTCTTAAATCAATTAATAGTTGTTTGAATACTGGGTCAGTTCGCCATCTATAAATTGTGTTTTCATCAACTCCAATTTTAGAGGCAACTACTTTGTTATTATCGCCAATTAAAAGTAAAGATAAAGCAGTTTGCTGTTTATCATTTAATTTTTTAAAATTCTCTACAAAATTAGTCATTTTCTATCATATCCTTTCATTAGTGTATTATTTGTAGAAAATGTAGTTATTGTATTACTTTGTAATAATTACATTATCTACACTTTCTACATTTACTACATTCTTTTTAATAGGTATTTTGTAAAAGACTTTTTGTCTTTCACTTTTTCCAGTTAGTTCGTTTTTAACTGGGTTTGGTGTTGTATAATAACCGATGCCATCATATTTCTTCAATAATGGTTTTATGGGGTCTAACATTGAATTTTTAACTTTATTATCTGCGAGGTTAGAATATAATTTTTGCAGTTCTATTCCTAACTCTTTTAAACTACCAGCCCATTTTCCATTATTCTTGTTTACTAAAGTTTTTATAGTATCAACTAAAGGGTTATTATTATATTCTTCTAATTCATTTCGCATCACTTTTTCTTCATAAGATGAAATCATCTGCCATTTACAACTTTCTTTATTGAAGTTTAAAATATATTGATTTTGGTCTACATCTCTACCAGTAATAGATAAAATAGTTTCTTTATCGTATCTATTTTGTTTATCTAAAACTATTGTTGTATCAGCAGTACCAGTTATACCATTTGTTCCGGATACTTTTCCAAAAACATCATTGTCATTGCCTTTTTTAAGATGATGTATTAAAATAATTGCCAAGCCATTTTCATCAGCAAAATCTTTAATAGTTCCAACTTCTTTATAATCATTTGCATAATTGTTTTTTCCATTATAATCACTTCTAATTTTTTGAAGTGTATCTATTACTATAACCTTAATATAAGGTTCTTTTTTTATAATGCTTTTAATCTCATTAATTAAGCCATTTTCTATATCATCACACCTAGTTGCATAAATAAAATTATCTGGTGCTATTTTGCCATCTAATACCTTATTTAATCTGCTTTTAAGCCTATGTTCGCTATCTTCTAGTGCTAGATATAAGCATCCAGTTTTAAGTGTCTTAAAGCCTAAGAATGGCATACCTTTACTAATACTTAAACATAAATCTAAAGCCATCCAACTTTTTCCTATTTTAGGTAAACTGCAAATTAAAGTAAGTCCTTGAGGTATTAAACTATCTACATAAAATGTTATTGGTGGTAAATCTTTATCTTGTAATGATTTGGCAGTTGCATATTGAATATTATTTATCTTATCTTTATTTTTAATTTTATTAGTTTCTTTTTTTAGAGCACTTTTAACAATATTATTTAATTCTGCTTTTTTTAGTTTATCTTCAAAAACAATATTATTAATTATATTTGCTACATCTTTAATATTCATTTCCGGATATGTTTCTTTTATTAATAATAGATGCTTATATAAATGGTTGTTTCTAGCATCACCATCAAGCATTCCAGTTAAATTATTTTTTGCTTTATATAATGGATAAAATTGCAATGGTAGTTCTGGTAAATTATCAATATTTAATTCTCTATTCATTTCTCTAGTTTTGCCATTTAATTTAATGACTGCATAGGCATTTTTCCCGGTTAAATAATCACATTGAAAGCCTAAAACAGATATTACATCTGTGTTTCTTTTAAAACTATATCCAGTAGGCATTTTATAGTAGTAATGCTTTCCTTTAGTTGTTTTAACTCTTAAGGTGGGATAGTTTGCATCTATATAATCACATATTATATTTTCATTTATATTGTCATTGTCAAAATCTAAAACAATTACATCATCACCAATAATAAGACCAGCATTTTCTAAATTATCAAAAGTAGTTTGATAGTATTGTTGGTTCATTGATTTAATATTAGGTGATTTATCATTTTTTAGTGGTATAAATTGCATCTTTTTTTATCCTTTCTTCATTATTGATTTTTTTCTTCTTTTCATCCTTGCTGGAAAGCCATTTTTTATATTCTTCTTTGTGATTATCAATATAGGTTGTTACATCATCAACTAAAATGCCAGAGGCAAATTCTTTTATTAGTTCATCACTAATCATAATTTTCACCTGCTTTAATTAACTCTTTGGCTTTCTTTTCCCAGAAAGTGGCATTGTGTTTTTTTACTTTATCTGGGTTATTCTTTCGCCAGTTTTTAAAATATAATTTTCTGGCATCATCAATTTGCTTAGTTGAATATTTGTTAATAGCATTACTAAATTGTTTTTCATCATTTTTATTATTATTCATACAAGAGCCTCCTTTCAAATTTTTTTCTTTTATTTTCTTGCATTTTTTTGAAAAATGATATATTATATAAATGTAAAAGTTATTTCCTTTTCTTTTACATAAGTGAAGTTTAACACAGAAATTATAGAAAAGGGATAAAAATATACAAAAAAAAATATTTGTTAATTTTGATAAATAAATTTCACAAAAAGGAAGGATAATTATGGAAAGAAAAGAGAGAGAAAAAAATCATATTGACCCAGAAGTTATTAAAGAAAATGTTAATAATACAAAATATACAAATGACATTAAGCAAATGTTATTGTGCTTTTCATTAGAACTTAATAGGTTGCTATATAAAAAAGAAATAAGTCAAGAAGATTTTTCTAAAATAACAAAAATAGGTCAAACAAGTATTTCTAAATATAGAAATGGTACTGCACTACCAAAACAAGAAAATATTGATATTATTGCAAAGGCTCTTGGAGTATCAAGTGAATATTTAGTTGGTAAAAGCAAAACAAAAGACTATTCATATAATCAATTAAATAAATTATTTGGCTTTAATGATGAAACAATTAATAATCTTTCAAGTTGTTTTAACAAAGACTATCTAAATAATATGTTTGGTGGTGAATTAGATAGTATTAATTACTTTCTTGAAAGACTAAAAAATTATGTTGATGCCAAAAATGAATATAAAAAAGAAAAAAAGGAATTAAACAAGGCTTGGGATAAAAATAAAATTGATGAGGCTAAATATTATTTAACAAATTCACTAATTGATTTAATAGATGAAAATTTAAAATAGAAAGGAGTTTATATTATGAATATTGCACTTTATTTAAGATATAGTTCACAAAATCAAACAGAGGCATCTATTGAGGGACAAAGAGAGGTTTGCCAAGAATATGCCAGAGTAAAAAAATATAATATTATATGCGAATATATTGACAGAGCCCACTCGGCTACAACAGATAATCGCCCAGAATTCAAAAGAATGATTAAAGATAGTTCTAAAGGTTTATTTGATGCAGTAGTAGTTTATCAATTTGATAGATTTGCAAGAAATAGATTAGATAGTCAAAAATATAAACAACTTTTAAAGAAAAATAATGTAATGGTTTTATCTGCTCGTGAGGAAATACCAGAAGATGCTTCTGGTATACTTATGGAAAGTGTTTTAGAGGGGATGGCAGAATATTATAGTGTTGAGTTAGGACAAAAGGTTTCTCGTGGAATGAAAACAAATGCCAGTAAATGCTATTATAATGGTGGTTCAGTTCCTTTAGGTTTAAAACTAGAGGTTGTAGAAAAAATACAAACATCTGGTAAAATAAAAGAAAAAAAGAAATTTGTTATTGATGAAGAAAAAGCCTCTATTATAAAAACTATATTTGAAAAATTTAACAAAGGCGAAAGTATGATTAAAATTATAAATTATCTAAATAAATTAGGCATTAAAACAAGCAAAAATAAGCCATTTAATAAAAATAGTATGAGAAGAATATTAGAAAATAAAAAGTATATTGGTATCTATTCTTATGATGGTGTAGATACTCCAGATGCTATTCCAAGAATAATTAGTGATGATTTATTTTATAAAGTACAAGATAAACTTGGCAAATATAGATGTGCTCCCGGTAGACAAAAAGCCAGAACGGAATATCTTTTAACAACTAAATTATTCTGTGGTTATTGTGAAAATATGATGGTTGGTGTTGCCGGTACTTCTAAAAATGGTACATTGCATAATTACTATACTTGTAAGGGCAGAAAAACTTGTGGATGCAAAAAAGCCAATATCAAGAAAATATACATTGAGGATATAGTTGTAGATATGGCAAGAGAGGTCTTGACAGATAAAGAAATACCTATTATTGCTAAAAATGTGGTTGAATATGCAGAAAGCCACGATAACAGCGATTTAAAATATTTGCAAGATAAATTAAAAAATTTAAACAAACAAAATGAAAGTTTAACTAATAGTTTGAAATATTGTGAAGTTGATGCTGTAAGAAAAACAATTATTGATGAAATGACAAAAATTGAAAATGAAAAAATAAATACTCTTGAGGCAATTAAAGAAGAAGAAAAAAATCATACTTATATTGAATATGACAAAGTAGTATATTTTCTAGAACAAATGAGAAAAGGCGATATAAACGATATGAGGTATAGACAAAGACTTATAAATTGCTTTATTAATAAGGTGTTCTTATGGGATGATAAAATTATTACTACTTTTAATATTAAAAAAAGTGATATTTCTACTAAATTGCCTAATTTAAAAGACTTGGAGTGTTCGTTTGAAGTTTCAAATGGTGCACCATTGATAAATTTGTTCGGACTATTCGGACTTTATATATAGAATCAATCGCATGATTGATTTTTTTTTATAAAACGAAAAAATCATGAAATGGTTGAATTATATTATAATATAAGACAGACAATAAATGAGCTTATTGATGAGTATAATTTAGAAAAATCACAAAACGAAATAATTAAATCTTTTTCTAATAAACTTACAAAACAATTTGGGCAAGGTTTTAGTGTTCCAAGTTTAAAGAAGATGAAAAAATTTTATCAAGTATTTAACGGTGGTTCCACACTGTGGAACCACTTGAAATAAAAATCACAAATTCGGGAAAATATGAATAATTAAGTAGCATTAAATTATTGCTACTTTTTCTATTCTTTGGTAAAAAATGTATAGTGATTGATTTTTTTGTTTATGATAATTTATAATAACAAGTGCAACACCAGCTGATGTAATTGAAATTTAACTTAGAAATAAAGTGATTTTTTCTTTTTTATTTGTACTTTGATTTACTCAGCATTTAATATATGTTATATTATAATCAAGGGAGGTCAAATGGATAATCGTTTAATTGAAAAACTAAAGTGCTTAGATGAATCAATGGCAAGAACACATTTAAAAATTACCAGAGATAATTTAAATGAACTACAAGCAGATCAAGCTTTAAATTTATTACATAGCCAGTATAAAGATTGTCTAACAATATTGTCACTTTTAGGTGAAGAATTTGTTTATCGTTTTAGATACGCTATATTAAGTGATATAGAAGCACTATTAGTTAAGACTAACTACTTTAAAAAAACAACTGGACAAGCTGGGATTATGAAATGACACTTTAAATAGTGTCTTTTTTTTGCAAAAGAAAAAATCTCCGAAGAGATTTTGATTTGTTTGTTAATTACAGTTCCAAGGTTCTAAGACACAATCTTGGCATTTTTGGAAATTACTTGCTGGCATTTCACGATAACCATTAATTGTACTAAATAACCACATAACGATTGTTGGTACAAAGAAAATTAATACACCGGCAATAGCACGATACATTAAACTCTTACTAGCCTTCTTAATGTCATCTTCTTTACCACCTACTACGGCTTTTCCTAAATCAAACATTCCATATCCAATAATTAATAATGGAATAGCTATTTTAAATACTGTTAGTATCCAACCTACAAATCCTAAAACGTCTGCTGCTTGATCACAAAAACCAGTTATATTCATACTCACATCTCCCTTACATACTTAAATTCTATATGAATTTATGGTAATTGTCAACAAATTATTTAAATATACCAAAAATTCTACTGCCTTCTTGTCTACTAAAACCTAGTTTTACAAGAAGTCTATCTACTGCTAACAATCTATCTGCCCTGTCGTTAATGACTGGCATGTTATAGAAGACTTTAAATTTTGTTTCATATTCAAAATTTGTTAGTTCTTCATCTTTGATAGCGCTTTGATTTAATATTATTTTTCCATCTTTGACTTTTTCACGTAAATTGTTATCTTTTTTTAAAGCTTTATTTAAACTAATGATACCTGGATTAACTAAGTATAGTATATCCGTACATAGTTGTTTTTCTGGTAAATCATTTAAATCTATTAATACAATATCAATATTTCTAAGTGCATTTATTTTGAATCTTAATTCTTCTACTGATGTACAAAAAGAAATATCTTGATCATTAAAGTAGATAGAATCTTGTTTAAACATTTCAAAAGCAATTACTTTATAATTGGCTTTCAATTGTTTTAACATCATGTGCATTAGAGTTGTTGCACCAGCATGGTCTGTGACATTTTGAAGACCAATGATTCTAGCTCTAACTTTAATTTGTTCTTCTTCTCTAACATAGTCTACATTACTAAATACGTTAGGATTAGTAAATGCAGGTCTATATTCATCATTATTAAGATTTACATTACTATTTGGATTAGCAATGTATGATTGATTACCAAAAGAATTTGGTGAAGCACTTACAGTTTGATTCATCATATTTTGATTTTGATAAGATGATTCACTTAAATACTTTTTAACATTATCTAATGTATTTGGATGATTTAATAAATAATTTATTCCAGCAGCATTTCTAGTAAAGTTATAATAACCGTTTTCAACTAAATATCTTAGATAATTATTACTACTGACAAGTTCACTATCATTAAGAAGTATAATTACTTTTGATGCTGGAAAGAAACTTAAAAAGTTTAAAACCTCTTTAATATCAAAATAATTCTTAATTGCTGTTATATCAATTATTGCTTTACTATATATAAAGTTAGATAACTGACTTTCTAGCATATCTCTAGTAAACTCACCACTTAAAGTTTTAATGGTATCTAAATTAGCACTATCAATGATAATTCCATTAAGATTTTTTATTGCAATATACATTTAATCACCTAATTCCATCCTGGTACTTCATCTTTGGCAAAGTATATAGGTTTAGTTTCACCTGATATAGGAAATGTAAATATTTCACCTAATATTGGTAGATCTACTCTAAAAAAGACGGTTACTTTGTAATAACTTTTTTTGATATTACCACTATCGTCAACGGTTTTAGCAACGCAATATCTATATTTGGTTGCATCTGCGGCATAGGGATCAAACCCGCTTACAAGAGTGCCGTCACCTTGTTCAGTTAGATTTTTAGGACATTTGCTATATACTAAATAACCAACTGTTGATAAATAATCTTTAATTTCTTGTTGACTATCATCACTAAGTCCCTCTTTTTTTTCAATGATATTTACGATACCATTTTTAACCTTAAATGCCTTAGAGTAATTAATTGAAAGCGCTAAAAAGCTTGAAAATAAAACTATAAAAACTAAAACAATTGTTAAAAGCCAAGTTCCACCAATTGCTTCTCTCATTTATATTATTGCTTTCTAATTAGTGTCCTTATTTGGGCATTGAACAGATTGTGGATTAGTGCAATTGTCATCTTGACAATAAAGGCAACTACACATTTTTGCTCCTGACGTACAATTACAACTAAAGGCTTGTGTACACTTTGTACTCCTTGTGATATTTGACTTAATTGATGGCCATATTAATGTAGTAAATACTACTCCTATTGCGGCGATTGCTACTACTGCTACTGCAGTCATACTTAATTCGCCTGATGCTTCTTTCATTTTTTATTCCTCCTATCTTAAAATAATTATAATATAGTTTAACTTCTAAATCAATATTTATGTAAAAAAAAGATAACAATTTCTTGTTATCTTGAACTAATACCTGTACGATCTGGGAAGTATGTACTTGGCTTATTCTTACTATTATGGGCATCTTCTAAAATGCCATCAATTTTGTTTACTACAGCATAATTTTCTTGGGTACTCTCAACGTTGAATGAGCCAGTCACGGTTGCTACTTTAACACTTACTTTTGGTGGTGCTTCATATATATCATAGAAAGATATTTTGTAGTTTTTATTAATATTTATGGTTTCTGAAAATCTTCTAATAAAGTTTTCTACAAATTTTTCTTTAATAATTCTTATTTCCCCGTACTTACGATAATGAGCTAAATCTAATGAATCTCCTAGAGCTGCATCTGTTATTTCTTTAATTAAATATACGTCTTGTTCGTTAGTGGTTGAATAGTTTTGTAAGATTAGCATTATTCCTAGAATACCTAGTCCAAAAACTATAATCCAATATCCCCATACACTTTCTTTCATTTACTTTTGCACCTCCTATGGATAGATAATACTATCATCGTCAATATTTACGTCTGGATAGCCGTCTGGCAATAACTGTCTCATTGTACCTACTTTAAATTGATTATCGCTAGCAAAATAGTATTTGTACTTTTGTCTACCAGATGTATTACTTGCATATCTTGTAACAAAGCTACTTATACATTCTTTGCCATCACTGTTACAGCTAAATAAGCCGCCTGAATAGCCACTGCTCCAGTCATAGTAGTTACTATTCTTATTATATTTCTTGATTTCTTGCATTGTTTTAGTATCTAAATTAAATACATATTCAAGAGTTTCGGAATCTGGTGTATCGTCAAACATTCCGTCTTTTAAACCAATTTGCTTGATTCGGCTTTCAGCTGCCTCGCCTTTGGCATTTGACCAGTTATCACCTAAATCTCCACTATCTTTACGATTATTTGGATCCATGTTGCTAGGATTTATAGTTCTATAAATGTATTCTGGATAGAAATCTTCGCTTTCTCTTCCATCGCAATCAGGTCCTTGACAGCACTCCGCTCCAAAACAACAAGTAGGACAATCACGGTCGTATAGCACCTCTCTATTACAATATACACATAAACTTTCAAATACGTTTCCTTCTGCTAATTTTTGATTTATACGATATTGTACATTAGATTCATTTTTACTTTTACCCTTAGGCTCTATTTCTAAGTGGCCATTATTTTCAATTGTAAACCAAGTTCTATATTTACCTTGATAATTTGTTATTTGTACATTAAATACATAACCTATTTCTAAAACATCAGGATAACTATAACTTTGCTGGTCAGTAATATATAAACCGCTTGGTACTAAGCTATAGTAGCCAACTGTTGGTTTATAGTATAGGTCAGCTTTACCAGTTTTTTCACTGTCAGCTTCTCCTCTATCTGTTTCCTCAACATTTTCATAAGCTGTGTTATAACCTTTTGAATAATCATTTGCTCCTAATTTTCCATAAAGAGGGCCTTCATGCTTACCGCTTGTATCTTTGTAATTTACATTTGTACTATTTGTTGTTGCTCCAGATGTATTTGGAAGTGTACTTACATGTGTCCAATATTTGCCATCTGATTCTACAGATTTAACAAACTCTACTTCTTGCTCTACAACTTTAGTATTACCACTTACTGAATCGTAGTATTGTTGCGTATATGTAAATGATAGATCAGGATCTAAAATATATTTCCATGAATTTTTAAAATTACTATTAGCTTTTTGACAAGAAGTCTTTTTTTCTTCTAGGCCTTGACGTTTTTCGTATGCTTTAACATATGCGTTATGAGCACCTACAACATTTGTTGATGGTTTTGGTGACACGGCGCAAATTTGTGATGTTGTCCATGAAACAGTTTCTTTTCCTCTTACTCCACTATTGTAAACACCATAATAATAATCATCTTGGGTTCTACCTGTATATGTAATATATTTTTCTTGTGACCAGCCTAAGCAATGATTATCTTCAGGGTCACGACCACCAGAACAATACCAACAACTGGAATTCATTGGGTGACTTGCAGAATCATCTATTGCATCTTGCAGATTAGCTTCTTTTTGCCATGCATCAAATTTTGCCTTTTCATCTCTTACAGCAGCAAGATAATCTCTTTGCCATACGTCGTAAGCTGTATAGAAGAAGGCAGTGATTTCACCTTTAACTTCTGGCTGAGAATATTGTCCATCGGAGTCTTTAGTAAATACGAAGAATCTACCACTTGTAGATGCAGTTGTCATTGGGTAAATCATGTGATTATTCTCTGTTGTATAAAGTTTGCAATATTCGTTTGTTTCAATATTATTATTGTTATTGAATGTTTTATCACGCCAGTATTGCATTGCATTTTTTGTATAGTTTTGAAAGCTATCTAAAGTTGCTTGATTATTCATAACTTTATCTTCATATTTTTTTAATTTGCTCAATAATCCATCACGATTTACTTGTTCTACAGATGAATCTGATGGCATTTGGTTTACTGTTGAGCCATCTGACGCACATTCGCCTTGACAATCCATTATTAAATTAACATGGTCTTGATCTTTGCATTGTTCATTATAAATTTCTTCTTGAGATTTTGAAAGATTGAAATTTTCAAGTCCTTCACAACATCCTGCGTTAATGTATTCTTCTATAGTTGCGTTTTTATTCCCTAATTTTAATTGGCCATTTTCATATTTACATACATTTGGTAGAGTGATGTCTAAGTCAAATGTTAGTTTGTGATGCATGCTGTCTAAGTAGCCAACCATTCTTTGGTTTGATTCATTTGGGCTTTCTACTAATAAGCCTACGCCTGATGCTCCAAATGGGAAGAAATATTTATAGTCAATTTCAACTGTTATTTTAGGATTTGAAGCTATTTCTTCATAACTTCCGTATACTTCTAGTTCAAATGTATCATCGCCATTTAACAAGTCTGTTCCTTCAGAAATGTTTGCTTTGCACTCACCTTTTGAACAGCTTACTTTTTCAAAGGTTATTTCTGGGTTTAGATATGCAAGGCCATAACTTGAGATTGCATTTTTAATATCCTCAATACCTTCAACTTTTACTTTTACTTTTTTATGGTAGCCGTATGATGAACCAGGAACATCTTCTGGAGTTCCGTCTACGACAAATTCTATATTATAATCTTTGGTTTCTGCTGTATAAATTCCTCCGTAGCCACTTAAAAATGTTCTACAGAAAGCACTTGAGCCACCTGCTAGTTTACCAGCACAGTAGATTGCTTGAGATGCTTGGTAGTTTTGGTCAGTCTTAAGTGTTGGAAATTTAGGATATTTAGGTTCTAAACCTTCAAAAGCGTTAGCTCCATTAATATATTTTTCAATGCTTTCCCATTCAGCTCCACCACTTTTGCCATAACCTAGGCCGGCATTAAAAAATCTTACTGCGGTATTGATATCAATATAATCTACAGAATTTTTTTCTGCCAAATAGATTTGATGCATCTTTATAAGTCCAGCATCATAACCACCATTATCAACTGATAACTCTTTACCATAATATAATGTTTTAGGAGTGTTTCTGTTTGGGTCAATACAATATAAGTCAACTTCAGTGCCTTCAATTGTTGTTTTGTGATGCCAGCTAGTTGTTGTATATCCATCAGTAAATACATAACCAGTAGTTTCTGTTGGGTTATCTGTAAGAGGAGTTTCTAATAAACAGTAGCCATTAGCTGCTGAAGGTCTGCCATCACATATACCATTTGAGGCATCAACATTTATAGTTACAAATAAAAGAGATATTAATAATAGATACTTCTTCATTATAATACACGCTTCTTTCTATAAATTATCACACCTACTACACCACCAGCTATTAAAACTGTTCCCCCAATTATGTATAGATAATTTTCTTTTAAGAACTTTAAAAACTTATTTTCTTTAGTTGGATCAGCATCGCCGTCTTTGCCATTTTCTATCTCTGTTATTTTATTTACTATTTGAGTAATATCCATGTCTACTTCTTTAGTAACAAAAGTTTGACAGTATGGTAAGTCTTCATGCCCTTTACATACTAAATATTCTGAATAAGGATTATATTTTGGTTTAGTAAATGAAAAACTTCTTAATCTTTTTCTACCGCAATTTTCAGTGCTTGAATATACAATAATGTCATAAGATATGATATTATCTTGATCTTCTGATGTTATTGTATATTTACCATTTTCAGTATCACTGTAATATATTGATTTTTTTTCTTTGGTTTTAGAGTCAGTTACTTCTAATGATAAATTTTCAGTTATATTATAAAAAGATATAATAAAGTTATAACTTATTTGCTCGTACTCGCCACCGCCTTCACTAGTAACTTTATTTTTGATTTCTTTTAATTCATAATTTGCTTGTACTAGTGCTGCTTCTTTATTTAGATTTGCTTGTTCTTTGTATGAACATTCAGCGGCATAAACGTTAACATAAAAAAACAATAAAGGTATTAATATTTTAAAATATTTCACATCCATCACCTATCCTATGACAAGTATAGCATAACTAAGTGTCATTTTCAAACTATTTTAAGGTGTTAAACGATGAATTTTTATGGTATATTAGTGTTGGTGAAATAATGAAAAAGTATAAAACTATTAAAATCTTATTTATATTTTTAGTTGCTTCTAGTATTTCAAATAAATATCCTTTATTTGGTGGATTATTTGGAGTATTATTAATTTACTTTTTAAATTTTAAAGATGTTAATAAAAAACTTAGTTTTAGTAAGAGAAATTTAAAGTATTTACTTTTTGGATCACTTGTTTGTTTGTTATTTTTTATTAAGTATTTTATAGGAAATAGTGAGCATGATAGTTTTTTAATTTCATTAATAAATGCGAGAGCTTGGTATTATTTTATATATTTGGTAATACTTTCCCCTATTTTGGAAGAGCTTACTTTTAGATATGGGTTTGATACTATTAAAAATGAGTATTTGTATTTAATAATTAGTTCTTTATTATTTAGTGTTATTAGAGTTAATAGTTTATCTGAATATTTATATTTTATTATTGCTTTTATATTTAGTTTACTTTTAGGTTATGTTTATAGGAAAAGTGATGATATTAAGTTACCAATATGTTTTCATATGTTATATAATTTGTTATTTTATTTAATGGTGGTGTTCTAATGAAGAAAGAAAATAAAAAGGGATTGTTATATAGGATTATTATTTTTTTAGTTATCTTAGTGTTTTTAACCTATTTAGATGCTAGATATATTGGTACTAAGGGTTTAGTTATTAGAGAAGAAGCTATTACTAGTGAGAATTTACCAGAAGCTTTTAATGGGTTTAAGATAGTTCACTTTTCTGATTTACATTATGGGACAACAGTGTTTTTAGAAGAACTTGAAAATTTAGTTGAGAAGATCAATTTATTAAATCCGGATATTGTGGTTTTTACTGGTGATTTAATAGATAAGAATTATAAGTTAACTGATGAAGAAAAGAATGATGTTATTAATGTACTTAAAAAAATAAATCCTAAAGAGGAAGTTTATGCAGTTAGAGGTAATCATGATAGTAATGATTATTTTGAAAGTATTATGTCACTTTCTAATATTATTTTACTTAATAATAGTAATGTTAATATTTATAATGGTTCTTTAGATTATATTAGTTTGATTGGTTTAGATGATTATTTAGAAGGTAATTTAGATTTAAGTAAGGCTTATGAAGGAATATCTGATGATAGTTATAAGATTATGCTTACGCATGCTCCGGATGTTATTGATAAGTTAGAGGTATTACCAGATTTAATACTTGCTGGTCACTCTCATAATGGTCAAGTTAGAATTCCGTTTATACCACCTTTATTTAAGGTTAATGGTGCTAGAACTTATAATGATGAGAAGTATGTACTTGATAATTCTTTACTTTATATTAGTGGTGGTGTTGGTACTAGTAGATATCCACTTAGGTTATTTAATAAGCCTTCTATTAATTTATATCGCTTTTATAGTAAATAACATATAATACTCTGAGAGGAGTTTATTATGTATTACAATTATCAAAATTATCCTAATATGAGTGGTGAAAGACAATTTTGGTTTCCTTTTTTACTTGGAGGACTTGGTGGAGCTGCTGTAGTATCTGCTTCTAGACCAAGACCAGTGTATGCTGTAAATAATATGCCATACCAAGGTAATTATCAAATGCCACCTACTATGCCACCTTATGGATATAATTACTATGGAGGATATAATTATTATCCACCTTATAGATAAGTATCATCTGATACTTTTTTTAGTGTTAGAGTAAGTAAGATCATATTAGATAATAAGCTAGAGCCACCATATGATAGAAATGGTAGTGTGATGCCGATTATTGGAAATAAACCGATGTTCATAAGGACGTTGATAGTTAACTGAATTGTCACAACTGATAAAAGAGATATTTTTAGGTATTTATCAGTTTTTAATTTGGTTATTAGGATGAGCATTGCTAGGTAAATTATTAAAAAGATGCTTGCTCCCATGATACCACATGATGCTAGTAAAAGTGTAAAAGCAAAGTCAGTAGTGCTTTCTGGAAAGTATAAATAGTCTTTGATACCAAAAATAGATGATGATTTAATGCTGTCTAGTGCAGTGTTTATTTGGTACCCTTCTCCTTTGGTAAATGAAGTTATGCGGTCCATACGGTAGAAAAATGAGGTTCCAAAGATATTTATGAATAAGTCTTGTTTTTGATAGTATAAATATAGGAATAGCCCACCAAATATTAGGATGATGGATGCTAGAATAAAGTATATTTTTTTAGGATATTTATAGAGAAATAAAAATGATAAATAGATGATTAAATAGATGATAACGGCACCCGTGTCTGGCTCTAAGAAGGTTAAAAGACTCGGTATTAAAGTAAGCATTGTACTATAAATAAAAAATTTTAATTTACTATATCTTTTTAGAGAAATGGTTCTAAGTGATAGAATAAGAGCAATTTTCATAAACTCGCTTGTTTGAAAACTGATACTACCTATTTGAAGCCAGCACCTACTGCCACCAACATTGACACCAAATATAAGAGTTACTAGTAGTAAAATGTTTCCTAGAATATAAAAATATTTGGAATTATTTAAGATAAAGTTAGAGTTTATTTTTGATGATAAGTAAATTAGAGCAAATGAAAAAATATACCAAATAAGCTGTTTTAAGTAGAGATTTTGGTATGATAGTGAAATAAATTTTGCACAGTATAAATTATAAATGCTTATTATAGATATTAAAAAGATAGTAATTAAAATATAATATTTCTTTTTCATGTTATTATTGTGGCAAATTATGTATTTTTTAATCATATATTTTATTAAAGGTGATTAATGTGAGTAATTTATATAAAAATGAGTTTGATGAAGATATCGTGAAGTATACATTTCCAATAAATGAGAGAAGTAAGGATCCTTTTGAGGTGCTTCCTGCTAGAATTAAGTTTAAGGTTAATGGCAAAGTATCAGAGAGAATTATAATTGGTGCTACGGATAATTATATTGTGACAAGTTTTAAGGAAGTAATTGATAAAAAAAATGTTTCAGATATTGAAACATTATGAGATTTTACTGTATTTAAGTATGTAATAGTCAATTGTTGGGATAGTATTTATTAGAAATTCGTAGTTATTAAAATACATAAATATTTCAGATGGATTTCCTAGCGAATAGTATCCTCTTGGGGCATCATAAGCTTGTTCTAGGGTGTCGTCAAAATATTTTATGAAGTATTTATTAGCTTTATTTATTTTATTTAGATATGATTTAGCTTTTTTATCATTACCCATTTTATAGTATAGAGCAAATAATGGAAATAACATTTCTAGAGATTCTTCGGGATACTTTTTGTAAAATTTTAGCATTTCGCTTTCTTCTTCTAAACAAGCAAGTAAGGCCATTTTTAAATATCTAGTACCAGTATTGTCATTTTCATTTAATCTTAGTATTTCATCGCATACACTAAGGGCTTGTTTTATTTTGCCATCATTTGCTAGGTAAGATGCTTTTAAATAAAGGGCTCTAATGTAGGGTCTTGTTTCAAAAACACCGTAAAATATTCCTATATAATCTTTTTCAAAGTACCCTTCTTTTGTTAATTTGTTTTTTTCTTTTTCTATTGAATCATTTAGGAGTTTATCTCTTTTTAAGGGATTTTCTTCCATACGAATTTGAAAAAGTGTAGCATCTAAGAAATCCGGGCAAATTTTAAGGGCCTCTTTTGATAATCTTAGAGCTTCTTTCTTGGTTTTAGCATATTCTGCTGTTTCTAATAAGTCAAATGCTTGAGCTTTAGGACTTATTTCATAGTCTGTTTTCATTATAATACCTCTTTTCTACTTATTTAATAACCAATCAATTTTTTGAATTTATTATTCGTAAACTTTATTAAAATATTCTTTAATCTTGTTAGTATTAATTGTTTTTTTATTTTCAGTATTAGTCCATGGTTCTTCGTCATGAGTTAAATTAATCAAGGTTCCAGCTTCCATCTGTCCATAGCTTGATACAACTAATTCTATTATTTTTTTTAGACCATCACATATAATACAACTTGCTTTTGGCGTAGAAATTGGGTTACGTCCTTTGTATTTTTGATAAATGGCTTCTATTACTGGGCCATACTGCCACGCAACTATATTATCGGAATATGCTGGTTTATCATAAATCCTTAGGGTTAATCCCTGTATATAATATAATAATTTTTGAAGTTTTAATGGCGTAATGTATTCTGCTTTAGCACAGTTATCTTCTATTCCATATTTTTTGCTAACGTTATCTATTTGTGTGTTATATTCAATAATTAACCAATTAGCAACATTGTCAACTGTTTCTGTTTTGAAATCCAAATTAATATAGTCATTAATATTAAAATTCGCAATTTTATGATGTTTTAATTTTTTTAAGGCAATAACTTTATTTAGAAATTTATTAAAGTCATTATTTGATAAATTATTTTGATTTTTAATAAGTAAATTATACATTATATCAGGATCTTCACTTAATTTAATAATTGAATCAACTGATTCGGTTTGAATAGAACCATTTTCAAAACGATGAATGGTAATTTCTCCAACGCCAATTGCTAAAGCAAATTCTTTTTGATTCATATCATATTTTTTTCTTATATCTTTTATTTCTGATGATGTTAATAAATTCACTTGCTTTTTATAGAGATCATATAACCTCGTATCATTTTCAATTTCAATATTTCTATCAAATATTTCTTCACCTGTTACTGGGTCAATTTTGTAATATTCTTCAAATTCTATATTGATACCCTTAACATTTGCTTCTACTTTTCTTATTTTAACATTTTCTCTTTTATCCATAACTATTCCTCCTAAGTTTCATCCTCGTGACAAGATAAAATTTTAATTTGATTATTTTTATATTTTAACTTAATATAAAAAATAACATCTGGTTTTATCTCCTTTTTAAAGATGAATAATTCCTCCCCTGGGTAATCACGATCTGGTTCTGGACCTTTAAATAAATCTTCTACTTCTAAACTTGCAATATAATCTTCAATATCATATTGTGATAGTCCGTATTTTCGCTTAGAATTTTTATTTTTTTCTGTTGGAACCAAATCATAATTCTTAAATTCTATGGATGATTTTATTTTTGCTATTATTTCTGATACATCCAATTTTAATCACCAATAATATTATACATTGTTTTTGCTAAATTATCAATTGATAATTTAAAATTTATATTACATTCTATTTTATGCTTTGTCAAGCTATTAATATACACTTTTTCCATATAATAAAAAAGAGGCCTAACCTCTTAATATTTCTATGCTTTTTTCATAGTCGTTAGATTCACAGATGAATGAGCCACTGATGGCCATATCAGCTTTTTTTACTAGTTTGATTGTTTCAGCATTGATTCCACCATCTACTGCTAGAATGTAATCGCCAAGGTTATTTAGCTTATCTATTTTCTTGGTCATTTCTTCTATAAAGGTTTGGCCACCTTTTCCTGGATGGACAGTCATTATTAGAACTTCATCTATTCTATCTAAATATGGTTTTATTTTTTCTACACTGGTTTCAGGATTAAGACTGATACCAGCTTTGATTCCATAAGAATGAATTAAGTCAATAATTTCATTTACTTTATCGGTTGCTTCTACATGGAATGTAATGCATTTAACATTTAAGTGAGCTAGGCCTTCAATATAACTTTCAGGATTTAGCACCATTAAATGAATATCTAAAAGTTTACTTGTATGTTTTGCTAGGTTTACAATGTCTTCCACACTGTAATTTTTTTGACCAGCAAATTTTCCATCCATGATATCTACGTGCAAGTAGTCAGCACTTGTTTCATCTATTTTTTGAATTGTTGTGATATCGTCATATTTACTTTTAATAAAAGAAACTGCTATTTTCATAATTCCCCCATAAATTTTAAATAATTTTCGTATCTTGATTTTAATATTTTACCTGAGTTAACCATTTTCTTTACCTCACAGTTTTTCTCATTTTGATGATTACAGTCTTTGTATTCACAGTTTAAGTTAAACTCTATAAAAGTATTTTTTAGTTCTTTTTTAGGTATTTTATTTAGTTCTAGAGCACTAAATCCTGGAGTATCAGCAATTAGTGAGGTTTTATATTTAAATAGTTCTACGTGCCTTGTTGTATGTTTTCCTCGGCCTAGAGCTTTGCTAATTTCATTGGTTTCAAGATTTAAATTAGGATTTAGTTTGTTAAGTAGTGTACTTTTTCCTGCTCCTGTTTGCCCAGTTAGAACGACAATTTTATGGGCTATCATTTTAGTTAACTTTGATAATTTTTTATTGGTTGTTACTTTTATACCAATTTTTTCGTAGTATTTCATTATTTTCTTTAGTTCTCTTTTTTCTTTAAATGATAAAAGATCGGTTTTAGTAAAGCAAATTATTGGCTCTATTTTTTCATAGATAACATTTGATAACATTTTATCTAGTAAGTTAAGTGAAAGGTCTGGTTTTTTTACACTTGTTACAATGATGCAACTATCAACATTACTAATTAGAGGCCTAGCAAGTTCGTTTTTTCTAGGCTTAATTTTAAGAATATATTTATTTTCAGGGTCTATCTCTACAATATCCCCAACGATTGGGGATATTTTTTCGTGATAGAACTTACCTCTTGGTTTACAATCATATAGATTGCCATTTGCTTCTACTGTAACTAAGTTACTAATTATTTTAACTATTGTTCCTTCCATATTACTCATCCACAGCATCTGGATCTAGAGCTTCAGCAATAATTATTTTTAAAGTCATATTACTAATTATTGAGGAACCTGCTAGTCTTGATTGACTGATAATTGCTCCTTGTTCATATTCATCAGTTGATTTATATTCTACTTGTAGTTCTAATTTATATTTTTCACAGAAGGCTTCAATATCTTTTAAACTGTAGCTTCCATTAGTAAAGTCTGGGTATGTATCGGTAATATCTGGAACGTATAATGTTATAGTATCTCCTTCTTTTACCTCACTGCCAGCAGCAGGTTCTTGACGAATTATTTCATCTTTTTCGTAGTTGTCACCATTTTTAACTTCTTCAGTCTTTTGGATAACAAATAGTTTATGAACTTGTTCTAAGATTGTTTTAGTTTCAATATAGTTTTTACCTGTATAATCTTCTAAGGTAATTGTACCACTACCGATTGATTCATATAATACTACCTCAGAACCTTTTTTTACAGTTCTTCCTTTACTTGGACTTGTTTTAACTATTTTACCTTTTTCTACAGTATCACTTGTTGTTGTTTTGTTTTCAGCACTAATTCTTAGTCCTAATTTTGTTAGCTCGTCTATTGCTTCATCTACAGTCATATTGGTTACATCTGGAACTACTAAATCTTTTGATGATGTAAGTTTAGGAATTAGTAAGACTACAGATGTAGTGATAACTACTAGAGCTGCAAATATAAATGCTAGGACTACTAGAGTTTTATTTTCTTTTTTATGAGAATCTATATCTTTTTCAGTTATTTTTTTCACATCAACAACTTCTTTCTTTACAGTTTTTTCTTCAGGTAAAGATTTGGTTATAACTTTTTCTTTCTTTTCTTTTTCATCATATTCAGGATAGTTATATACGTATTTTGGTTCATTTGCTCTTGATTTATCCAAGCAAGTTTTTAGGTCTTCGTGCATTTCTCTGGCATCGGCATATCTATTCTTAGGATTTTTAGCACAAGCTTTTAAAATGATATTTTCTACTGGCACTGGTATATTTGGTAATTCTTCTCTAATGCTTGGTAGTGGATCTTTTAAGTGTTTAAGTGCTATTTCTACGGCATTATCTCCTTTATATGGAAGAGTACCAGTAAGTAGTTCGTAAAATAAGATACCCATTGAGTATACATCACTTTGGATGGTTGAGCCTTTTCCTGATGCTTGCTCTGGTGGCAGATAGTGAACACTACCCATAACGCTATTTGTTTGCGTAAGCTGGGTACTATTTAAAGCCATTGCAATACCAAAGTCAGTTATTTTTACTAAACCATTTTCTAAAATCATAATGTTTTGAGGTTTAATATCTCTATGAATAATGTAAGAGTCATGAGCACAAGCCATTCCATCAGTTACTTGAAGCATGATATCTACAGCTTCTTCAGTTGTTAGTTTACCTCTTCTTTTTAGAAGCTGTTTAAGATGTTTGCCTTCAATATATTCCATTACGATGTAGTAAATTCCATTGTCTTCACCGACGTCATAAACTTCAACGATATTTGGATGAGATAGTGAGCTTGCACTTAGAGCTTCTCTTTGAAAACGTCTTACAAATTTTTCATCGTTTGCTAGGTCTCCTCTTAATACTTTTACTGCAACATTTCTTTCTAAAATTGTATCAAACGCTAAGTATACGTTAGCCATTCCACCTTCACCAATAGATTTAATTATTTGGTAACGGCCGTTTATTTTTTGCCCCTTTTGTATCATTCTATACCACCTTCTTTAACAAGATACGCTATTGATATATTGTCTGTTCCCCCTCTTACGTTACATTTTTTGATTAGTTTAATTAATTTTGTTTCTTCATTAAGTTCTGGATCTATTAATACTTTCTCTATTTGATCTTTTGTTAGCATGTTAGTTAGGCCATCGCTACATAATAAGACGGCATCAACGTTTGGATCTACGTCAAAGATGTCTAGGTCTTGTTTGTCTGCGGCACCCAAAGCACGCATAAGGACATTTTTCTTTGGATGATTTTCAGCCTCAGCTGCTGATAACTCACCGCTTTCTACTAAAAGATTAACTAGAGTGTGGTCCTTAGTGATTTTATGAAGTTTATTATTTTTTAGAACGAAACCACTTGAATCGCCAATGTTGCCAAAGATTAGAAAGTCTTTTGTTAAAAGTGCCATAACAACGGTTGTTCCAAGACCCATTGAGTCAGGATTTTCTTCGGCATATTTAATAATATTAGTATTTATTTCGTTAATGTTTTCATTTAGCCAAGCCGCGGCGTCTAATTTTGAACCAATACTTGATAGTTCACTAAAGCGAGAGCCAATATGAGTTACGACCATTGAGGAAGCAACTTCACCAGCACGGTGTCCGCCCATGCCATCAGCGACAATCATTAAGTGCTCGCCACTAGCGTTTTTTACAATTGTTACGGAGTCTTCATTGTGACTTCTTACTTTTCCTGTGTCTGTTAAATAAAATGATTTCATCTACTTCACCTCTTTTGCTCTTAATTGTCCACATGCTGCGTCTATGTTTCCACCAAATTCTCTTCTAACAGTTACATTTATTCCGCATTTTTTTAATGTATCATAAAAATTATTTATATTATCACTTCTTTTAAATTCTAAATGACTAGTTTCATTATATGGAATTAGATTAACATAAACATTCATTCCTTTAAGTAGGTGTGCTAGTTCTAATGCATTTTTATTACTATCATTTACATTATTAAGCATAACATACTCTATGGTTACTCGTCTATTAGTTTTTGCAATATATTCTTTTAAAACGTTAACTAAATCGTCAAGTGGATAGGCATTACTTATAGGCATTATTTGTTTTCTAAGTTCGTTATTTGTTGCATGCAAGCTAATTGCCAGATTGACTTGTAGTGGCAATATCATAAACTCTTTGATTTTAGGGATGATTCCGCAAGTACTAATGGTTATGTGTCTTGCGCCAATTGCTAAGCCATAAGAGTTATTGATGATTTTAACAAACTTGATAATGTTATCGTAGTTATCAAACGGCTCACCAATTCCCATGATGACAACGCTTGAAATTCTTTCGTTTATATCATTTGAGACTAGAATAATTTGACTAATGATTTCGCCAGCTTCTAGGTTTCTTACTTTTTTAAGTCTACCACTTTCACAAAAGGCACAGCCCATATTACAACCAACTTGACTAGATACACATATTGAAAGGCCATAGTCGTGTCTCATTAGAACGGCTTCTATGAAGTTGCCGTCAAACAGTTCAAATAAGTATTTGTTTGTTAGTTTACTTTCTTGTTTTTTTAATATTTTAATATTTGGAAATGTAAAGTTTTCTTCTAGTTTTGATATTAAATCTTTACCTAAGTTAGTCATCTCCTTAAATGATGAGACTTTTTTTTGGTATAGCCACTCCCATATTTGGCGAGTACGATATTTTTTTTCGCCTAATTCTATTAATTTATTTTCTAATTCTTGATAATCATAATTATATATATTTTGCATTAATGCACCCCACTTAATTATATAGCAAAAAAGACTTATTTAAAAGTCTATTTCTTTGTTACTACTTTATTTGTTTCGGAATTTATTCTTTCAATAGTGCCGTATTCTTCGTTTTCAGTTGGCAACTTTTTATTTCTTAGTCTATTGATGATTTTGTTATCTAAATAGCCGTAGATAAGAGCAAATACTGGTACTGCTACTAACATGCCTACGATACCAAAGGCGTTACCGAATAGTAAGATTGATGCTAGGACCCAGAAACTTTTTAGACCAGTTCTTGAGCCACATAGTCTTG
Organism: bacterium; assembly: GCA_030524925.1. Classification (GTDB taxonomy): domain Bacteria; phylum Bacillota_I; class Bacilli_A; order RF39; family UBA660; genus CAG-533. Next base: position 42,513 of record JAUNFS010000003.1, read on the forward strand.
GTTCAATTAGGTAACTATCTACTTGTTGTAAGGCAATGATAAATAGAACAAATACTAAACACTTAGCTGGACTATCCATAAGAATTAATAAGGCACTTGGAATGGTACCAATGTATGGACCAAAGTATGGAATCATATTAGTTACACCAATTAAGACACCAATTAATAATGAGTATGGATAACCAAAGATTGTTAAGAAAACAAAGGTTATAAAACCGATTACAGCGCCATCAAGAAGTTTACCAATGATAAAGTTACCGAAGATATAGTCTGTATGTCTAGCATTTTCAATTACTTTATTAGCACTTTTTACTGGTAAAACTGCATAGGTTAATCTCTTAGTTCCATTAATAAAGCATTCTTTATCAGCAAGATAATAGATAGAAATTACAAAGCCCATAACAATATTAAAGATAACTTTAACAGCGCCAAAGACACCGTCAGAAAGTACTACTAACCACTCTTCTACTTGTGGTAAAAGTTTAGTATTTAAAATGTTAGTTAGATAGTTATTGATTGCATCATAGTTATTTAGTACGATTTTTTGAATTTCTTCATGGTCTTTTAATCTAGCAAGTAAATAATTTTTAGCTTCATTAATATAGCTTGGCATATTAAGACCAATTTTTTCAATACTCTTTAATAGTTCTGGTAAGATAAAACTAAATAGTAAAATAATTATTCCTAAGAAAATTATGATTGTTACAAAGATACTTATGTTATTCACTAATTTGTTTTTCTTATCTTCTTTTAGTTTAGAGTTTTTAAAACATTTAGATATTACTTTTTTATTAAAGAAGTTAACTATTGGATTTAAGAGATATGCAAAGATGAAGCCAATAATAAATGGTGTAAAGAAACCAATAAAGGCTTTTAAGTATGCATAGATAAGTCCTAGTTTAAATATTAAAAAATAGAATACGATAGCTGCAGCTATAACGATAAAAGCAGTTAAACCAATTTGAAAGTATTTATTTTCTTTTAGATTTTTTCTCATTTTTCTTTTCCTCTCCTAACCTTTGTAATAGTGGTTCTTTTTTAGTTTTTTGATAATATTCGGTGTCAAATAAAGCAAAGAGTAAATCATCTTTTTTCTTAAGTTGGTACTCTTTGGCTTTTAGGCCTTGCTCTTTGGCTTTTTTGATTTCACTTTTGTTTCTTGAACGGTAATCTGCTGCTACCATGATATCACAGCCAGCACAAACTGATGCAAGAATAGAAATAACTGCTTCTTTATGTTTTATTATATATGTAAAAAGATTAATTAATTCATTACCTATTTTAGTTGTTTCATTAAATAGTAAAATAATGTCTTCTGAATACAGTGTGAAGAAACCAAAGACGATTGCAATGCCAAAAATCCAGGTTTTGAATTTTCCTAAGAATGAACTTTCGGTTGAGCCACCATTTGCAGCTCCATTAGTATTTATTAAACAAATAAGGGTTTCGGTTATAATTGGCAAAAACATTATTGGATAACTAAAAGCTAGAACTGCTAGAGTTGCTATACCTAAAAGTTTATCGGCAACTGCATCTAGAAGAGCGCCAAATGTTGTGCAAGCATTTAATCTTCTAGCCATAATGCCGTCTATGCTGTCTGTTAATAGTAAAATGATAATATAAAATATAACTTCACTAGGAGTCATTATCATACTTACAAATGGCATAATTAATGTACCAATAACTCTAACCATTGTTATAGAATTAACAAAGATCTTAGCTTTCATATTCTTCATAGTTTACCTCACGATATAATTGTACTAAAAAAAAAGAAAAAAGTCTACGATGTATGGTAGACTTTGTAATTAATTTGATTAGACAGCGATTTTGTATGGGTCGGTTGCTGTACCGGTACCTGATGATATTTTGATATTTGAAACAAGTGAGATTGATGGTCTAATATATGCTTGGTCTAACTCATCATGTGTTCCAAAATCATATAATCCATCTGATTCTATTAGCCATGTTCTGGCAACTCCATAAGCATATGAATGTGGAGATAATAACCACCAATCTTTTAATGCATTTTGATATAAATAATATGAACTATTTGGTCTACGCGCTGCACCTCCAGCAAATGTAATTTCGTCTATAGTTAAAAGTCCAATTTTTTTAGACAAATCTCCATTACCGTTAATGGTATCGCTTACGGTAAATTTTGACAAATTTCCTCCTAGATTATCATTTGGACAGATTAAACTTGGTTCACCGGCTGATATTCTTATAGCTGGTGCATATGATGTCGTGTTTTCTCCATATCCTAACGAAATCGTATTTTCGGTTTTTTTATCATTACACCATATGGTATCAGCCAATTGGTCATCATTAAAGCCGCTTTGTTTAGAAAGTACATTATCGTACCATTCTTCTAAATTTATTAATATTGTACTTTTGTTAATATTGGCGTGCGCTTCTAAATATGATGAAGAATTCTTCCAAGTGCCGCCCGCTTCTAAGCAAGCTTTTTCACGCAAAGAAATTCCATCTGAACATCCAATATTACCATACATCAACCCTTCGTGTGCATTGTCCGCTCCGAATCTGTTAAAGTATACACTATTATATGTTTGATTATAACTTACAAAACTTAATTCAGCACCTGTCTCATTGCATGGTGTTTTACTTGCTACATTAAAACCGTTTTCAGTTAATCCATTATAATTATATAAGACTAATTTTATGGAACCGTCGCCAGTTACTCTTACTATTCGCCAACACATATTTGCATACTCAACGTAATTATTTTCTACTGCGCCTCTAAAATAATAACTCGTGCCATAATCGTCTTGCGTGCTAGAAAGAATTTTTTCTGTAACATTTTTAGTTGAAGACAATACCTTATATGTAAATTCATTTGCTGTAGCACTTACTATATAATATATTTTGTTTAAATTAGTAGTATTTTTCAATACGGTAGAGGTACTAGATCCAGAGTAGTTTATTGAATTAGAATTAATATATTTTCCAACTAGGGTAGCATAAGAGTTTGTGTAAGTACTTGGTGTTACTGTTACTCCTGTTAAATTAAAATTTGTGCCGTTTGATTCCCAACCAGTACCATAAGTAACATAATAGGATCTTGCTGTTGAATATACACCGCTAGTGAAAGTTCTGACACTCTCTAAAGTGTGAGCATTAACTTCTTTTCCTGGAATCGTTAAAGTATCGTTTACAGTGTTATTACTTTTGATAGCCGCAAGTAATGTCCCGTCTTCAGGGTTATCCCAGGTTGGTAACTTAGTTTCCGCTACTGCACTTACTACTACGCTACCTTTCCAGGTTTTATTTAAACCTTGTTCTACGGTTACGCTTTCATCCATCCATAGTCTTAAGTCATATTCTTTTTCTTCATTAGCTTCTAGCCAAGTTTCTTTTATTACATAACCTTGATTGCCATTATCTATTTCTTTTAAGGTTTGTTCTGTTAATATTACTGAAGGTGCGGTTGTTTCTCCTTTTAGATTTATATTTTCTCTTATATAACTATCGCTTAAATATGATGAACTAGTACTAGTTCTGTATGTACTATCTATTGTAACGTAGACTTTTACTGGCTTATCACAGTTATTTGTTAATTTGAAAGTAAAAGGTGTTGTTTCTAAGCCTTTTTCGTGAGTTAAAGGATAAGCTTTGTCCAAAGTTATCTTGCTTGTTTCTTCTGTTAAAGATGTACTGAAACAAGTTCTTGTTGCTAGACTATTATTTTCTGTTTGTTTTAAAAATATTGTAAATAGTGCGTATGTAAGCCCAATAAGGCAGATTACAGTCACTAATAGTGATATATATATTTTTCTTCTATTTTCTTTAGATTTGACTATATTTTCATTCATAATTCTCACCTATTTTTTCTAATAATATTCTATAATATTTTTAGATGTTGGTCAATTATTTATTGCACTCGATGTTTGTTATTATGAATCTATCAGGTATATAATCTACTACAGCGTTACAATATTCACATCTACCATTTTCATGAACTACGATTTTTTCACCACAATTTGGGCAGATTACTAATGGGTCATTACTAGAATCTTTAGCAAAAGTTACCATGTATTCTTTGTCTACTTTACTGGAAGAACTTCCCTTTATCACTTTATTAGTGTTTGTATCAATTATGTAATCGTATAATATGACATGAATGTAAGTCATTATAACTGTTACATCATTATCTTCTTCTGCTGTGAGAATTTTAATTTCGATTTTTTCAAAGTCTTTTAAGATATTTTGTTCATTTCTTTGTTTTAGTGTTTCAAGTTCGTTTAGATAGTTAAAGTATGTTTGACCTGTAACATTTTGTTTTAGGGTTTCTTCATCAAAATTCATATATGCGGTTAAAGTCTCGGTAAATATTTTGAAGGCTTGCTCTTTAAATTCACTTGTTGTTAGTCCCATTAGTTCCAGCTTATCTTCACAATCTTGATTTTTTAAGTTTTCAAAATCAATGTTTGGATTTTTTCTTTTAGTACCAACATAAAATACGATTATTGCGATACCTATAAAAAGTACAATGTCAGTTATTATGCTTTTAATGTTAAAGCCAGTTATTTTATTGTTTATTAAAATGAATATTATACCTACTATTATTATTTTAATTATTTGAATTTTTTTTATTTTTCATATTACCTCTTTATTCATATTTATAAGTTATATTATACGTGTCAGTAGCGCCTGTAATTGTTACTTTGGTTATTTTATCTTCTTTGGTTGTTACTTCTATTTTGGTTTCGTTGATGTCGTAGATATAGACATTTTCTTCATCTTTTACTTTTAGGATGTATTCGTTTGCATCTAATAAATTTATTAATTTAGATGGGTTTAAGTATTCTTCGTTTAGGTTACTAGTTTGTGATGAATAAAGGGTATTATCTTGGTAGATTAGTTTACCTTCTTCTTCGTTTACTTGATATTCTATTTCTAGTTTAGATGAGACAAATTTATTTTTTATTTCTTTGTAGGTTATCTTTGGAGTTTCTACTTCTTTTTTTGAGCCGTCATCTAATTTTGGTGATAAGCGCATTAGTAAAATTAGTATTATAAAAAAGATTGCCCATAAGAGTAGTTTTATTAATGCTTGATATTGAGGATTTTGCCATAGATTTTTTAATTCTTTCATATTAGTTTACTTTCTTTCCTAGGAGTTTTTCTTTATAACCGTTTTTAAATTCTTTAATTGTCATGATGTTTTTACCTACTGGTTTTATTTTAGTTATTTTAAGACTATTTTCTTGGCATGCGATGGTTATACTATCTTTTTCTTCTTTGATGATACTATTTGGCGTTCCTGTTTCACTAGTGACTTCACACTCTGCTACTTTATATTCTTTTTCATCTAAAATAAAGTATGGAAGCGGACTTGGTGATAGCGCTCTAAATCTATTAAAGTTTGCGGTGGCACTTTCTAAGAAGTTAAGTTGTTCATCTGATCTTTTAATTATTTTAGCAAAGGTTACTTTACTTTCATCTTGCTTTTCGCCTTTTATTTTACCTGTGATGATATCTTCTAGGTATTTGATAATCATGTTTGCTCCTAGATTAGATAGTTTTAGTGATAGAGTTTCTATGTTATCATTTTTAGTTATTTCTACTTTTTCTTGTACTAAAGCATCTCCACTATCCATCTTTTCATCCATGTACATTAAAGTAATGCCAGTTTCGGTTTCACCGTCCATGATTGCTCTATGGATTGGTGCTCCACCACGATATTTTGGTAATAGTGATGCATGGATATTAATACATTTATATTTTGGGATATCTAAGACAGCTTTTGGGATTATTTGACCATAAGCACATGTTATAATAACATCAGGATTTAAGTCTTTAATTATTTGATAGTCTTCTTTAATGTTTGCTGGACTAAAGACATTGATGTTGTGCTCTAAGGCACATTTTTTTACTTCACATGGAGTTAAAATTTTTTTTCTGCCAACAGGGGCATCTTTTTGAGTTACTACTAATACAACATTGGTATTTTTTATTAGGTTTTCTAGGATTGGGACACTGAAAAATGGCGTACCCATAAATATTACTTTTAAGTCTTTCATTTGTATATCACCTTCTAGTTATATTTTATCAAAGTATATTAAATATTTAAAGAAAAAAAGAAGACTATGCGTTAGTCTCCTTATAAGTCTTACAAGCTTCGTCTAGTTCTTTAAATAGTTTGTTTATGTCATCTTCATTTTTTATTCTTGCACCTGAGGCAAATTTATGACCACCACCGTTAAAGTGTGAAGCTATTTCATTGATAACTGGGCCTCTTGAACGAATATTTACTTTGTATAGTTCTTGTTTTTCATCGTATGAGACAAATGACCAAGCAATAACTTCTTTGATGTAATTAAAGTTATTTACCATATTAGAGGCACTTCCAGCATCAACACCGAATTCTTTAATCATTTCATTAGTTATTTTCATGTAAGCAAAACCATTTTCAGTTACAGTCATATTAATTGCTAGATAGCCTTGAAAACGAAATTCATTTAGGGGTCTATCGTATAGATGTTTATAGCTTTCTTTTAGATCTATATTATAATTTTTTACTAAGTATGAGGCAACATCTAAAGTTCTTGAGGTTGTCGTAGATAGTAAGAATCTATCTGAGTCAGCAACCATTCCTAAATATAGGTTTTCAGCTATTTTGTCATTCATTTTTAGTTTAGTTTTATTTATTAGTAATGAAACTAATTCACAGGTAGAAGATGATGTTGTATCTACAATTTCTATTTTGCCCATTTTATCTTCGTATGGATGATGGTCTATTTTAATTACTTCTGCGTAATTTTTGATATTTGCACCATCTATGCGAGCAATATTAGGAACGTCTAGTACGATTAAAAGTGCGTTTTCTAGAGTACTATCATCTATGTGATCTAGGGTACCAAAATATTTAAATCTTGATACACTTAAACCTACTGCATAAACATTTTTATTAGGAAAAGTTAATTTAATAGATTCTTTTAAGGCTAGCTGACTACATACCGCATCTGGGTCAGGTCCTATATGCCTTGCTAATACTATATTATCGTATTTACTAATTTTTTTATATATACTTTTTTCTTTCAATTAACTTCCCTCCTTATTTCTATTTTACTAAGTTGTATGTATCTTTTGCTATCATTAGTTCTTCGTTAGTTGGTACTATGTAGCATGGTATTTTAGATTCTTCTTTAGTAATTAATGTGAATTTGCCACGAGTGTTATTAGCTTCTTCGTCTAAGACAATTCCTAGTTTAGATAGTTTATTAATTATATCTTTTCTTGTCATGCTTGAGTTTTCACCAATTCCACCAGTAAAGCAGATTGCATCTATTTTGTCCATGAAGATTGCTAGTTTGCCAATGTAGCCAACTATTCTATTTGTAAATAGTTCTTGAGCTAGAATGCATCTTTCATTTCCTGATTCTACGCCTTCTTCAATGTCTCTTGAGTCATTACTGATTCCTGATACACCAAGAAGTCCACCTTTTTTATTTAAGCTATCAAGTACTTCTTCCATAGTCATTCCTGATTCTTTCATAACGTATGGAACGATAAATGCATCAATGTCTCCTGAACGAGTTCCCATGATTAGTCCTGAGTTAGTTGAGAAGCTCATTGATGTATCAAAGCATTTTCCATCTTTAATACTATACATTGAGCAGCCACCACCTAAGTGACAAGTAATTAGATTTACATCTTTCTTGCCTAGATAGTTTTGCATGTACTCAGTAATATATTGATGACTAATTCCATGGTATGCATATCTTCTTACACCATATTTTTCATACCATTCGTAAGGAGCTGCATACATGTAATTTTCTTTTGGCATTGTTTGATGGAAGCCAGTATCAAATACAGCTACTTCTTTAGCATCTGGAATAAATTCTTGGAATGCTTCAATTCCCATTAGATTTGATGGATTATGTAATGGTGCTAGATGGAATAAGTTACGGATTGTGTTTGTTACATCTTCAGTAATTATTACACTGTCAGCATATTTATCGCCACCATGAACTACTCTATGTCCTACTCCACCAATTTCATGTAAGTCTTTTACTACATTATAATTGATTAATTCTTCTGTTAAAATTTTTACTGCTTCTTCATGATTTTTTAAAACGCAGTCTTTTTTAATTTTTTCACCATTCATTTTAATTGAATATAAAGATGTTTCTTCTCCTATTCTTTCAAAAACCCCACTTATTATTTCTTTTTCTTCTGGCATTTCAAATAAAGTAAACTTTAATGAAGATGATCCAGCATTTACACTTAAAATTTTCATTTCTTTCACCCGTTTTAATTTTATCAAAAAAAAAAGAGTTTTACCACTTTTATTAAACTAATATGTCATTTTTTGATTTTTTAGCAAAAAAATAGGACTCCATCATTTGACAGTGTCCATGCAAAAATGATTAAACATTTTTTTCTCACATAGATAATATATCATCCTTAGTTGCGTGTGTCAATAACTTAAACAAGAAAAAATATGACGTGTGATTGTCATATTATTTTCTTTTGATATTAGTAAAGTTTTGATTATGGGGTTTAAAATATTCTTTGAATATATCTGGTTCTATTTCTTTAAAGTTGTAGCCATAATCGTTAGTGTAGTCTTTTAATCTTTCTTTTTTTAATGCACTATAATCTTTCACTTTTAACCACCCATTATATTATGGGTAGATTTTTATAAAATATTAGAAAACTCAGATTTTTCTTCAGGTAATTTAATAGTATTTTTATTTTTTACTGATTGTAAGTTTAGAGTTCTAAAGTCAAAGGCTTCTTCATATGTTCTTGCTAGTTTTCTTTCAGGGTTAATTACAGGATGTTCAGGAACAAAGATAGTACAACAGTCTTCGTATGGTAAAATGCTGGTTTCATAGGTATCTATCTTTTTCGCAATATCTATAATTTCTAGTTTATCTAGGCAGCATACTGGTCTTATTACTGGAGTTGTTATAACTTCATTAATAGTACTAATGCTGGTTAGGGTTTGACTTGCTACTTGACCAATACTTTCCCCGTTAATTATACATTTACAGTTTTCTCTTCTTGCTAGTAGTTCAGCGATGCGGTACATTTGTCTTCTCATGATTGTGATCATATATTCTTTTGGACAATTTTTATAGATTTGTTCTTGAATTTCGGTAAAGTGAATGATGTGAAGTTTAATATCATTTTGGTAAGTAGATAAGATACTTGCTAGCTCTTTTACTTTGTTTAGGGCTTCTTTACTAGTATGAGGGGGACTATCAAAGTAGATGCATTCTAATTTGATTCCTCTTTTCATGGCAAGGTAGCCAGCTACTGGGGAGTCAATTCCGCCACTTAACATCAGCATGCCTTTTCCTAGGGTACCAACTGGGTAGCCACCGATTCCTTTGATTTTTTCAAAATAGATGTAGGCTTCATTTTTTCTAATTTCAATATTTATTTCTAAATTTGGATTATGAACGTCTACTTCTATGTTTGGAATATTCTTTAAAATAGTACCTCCTACTTTTTTACTTATTTCCATACTATTTATTGGGTATGATTTATCACTTCTTTTAGTAGTTACTTTGAAAGTTTTAAATTCTTTGTCTTTAAGTAGGTTTAGTAATTCAGCATTTATTTCTTCTAAGCTGTTAGTTTTTAGTTTATAACCGATATTTATTTCATGTATACCGAATGTTTTTTTTAAGATGTTTAAAACGTTTTCGTAGTCGCTTGTTTCAATAAACATTCTACCGTGGTCATAGATAATTTTGTTATCGATATCTTTTAGAGATTTTTTTATATTATCTCTTAAGGCATTTATAAAATAGTTAATATTATCTTTTTTGGTAGTTAGTTCACCGTATTTAATTATTATTATTTTTTCCATGGTAACTCCTTTGCAAACGTTACTTATTATAACACGGATTTTTTGGTAGTAAATAATTTTTTATTGGGCTTTGTCTGCTAGCTCGCTTAGTTTGGTATAGACGTTATTAAAGATTGTTAAAAATTCGTCTATTTCTTCGGTGGTTGTTAAGTAAGATAGACTAATTCTAATTGTAGTAAGGGCTCTTACTTTATCGCGATATAAATTAAATACAGTTGGGCTCATTTTACCACTTGCACAGGCAGTGTTGCTACCAACATAAACTTCATGTTTTTCTAGGGCATGAATAAAAGTTTCAGGTTTAATGTCCATCAGACTTATATTTAATACATAAGGAATAGTATTTTTATTTTTATTAATTAATATTTTTGGATATTCTTTTAATTTATTGCATATTTTTTCGTTTAGTTTAGTTACTTTTTCGTTTTTAGCTGGTATGTCTTCTAAAGCAATTCTTAGAGCTTTAGAGAATGATGCGATTAAGGGAACTATTGGAGTTCCTGGTCTTAGTTCATTTTTTGAGCCGTAGAATAATGGTTTTATTTTGACTTTGGTATTTTTGTATAGCATGCCTATTCCTTTGACTCCATAGATTTTTTGACTGTCAAATGATGCCATGTCTACGTCGGCTAGATTGATTGGTATTTTGCCGACGGCAGCTGTCATATCACTGTGGAATATACAGTTAGGATTTTCTTTATTAATTACTTGTTTGATTATTTTTAGTGGTTGTCTGATTCCCATTTCACTATTTACAGCGCTTATTGTAACTAAAATTGTATCATTCGTTACTTTCTTTTTTAAGTCTTCAAAGTCAATTAGGCCATTTTCATCGTTGTTAACGTAGTCAATGATAAAGCCGTTTTTTTCTAGGTAAGAACAAATTTCATAGATGCTTTCATGTTCTAGTTTGCTTGTTAGAATGTGCGATCCTCTTTTACCTTTTTCTAGAGCTAGGCCAATGATTGCCATGTTGTTACTTTCTGTTGAACCACTTGTATAGATTACTTCGTTTTCTTTGATTTTTAGTAAGCTACTTATTTGTTTTGTGGCATTTAAAAGAAGTTCATGGGATTTGATTCCAAGTGAATGAAGACTATTTGGATTGGCAAAATAGTCAGTACTTACTTTGTTAAAGCTTTCTAGGATTTCTTTAAGTACTGGGGTTGTACTACTATAATCTAAATATATCATTTTTAATTACTCCTTTATTTGTTGACATGAGCAAAAATAAGCTTAACGCTTATTTATTACTTACTTTTAATATTTTACTGTGGATGTCTGGATCTGCTTCGCTTACAGCGTTTATTGCTAGTTCTAGACTATTTTTATAATTTCCTTTATAGAATTCTTTTTCAGCTTTGGCAAGGCCAGCATCTACTTTGATGCTTTCGCTTCTAAATCTGTTTCCGTAGACAATAGTATTTTCGCTTAGTCTTGCGGCTTTAATATAGTCTGTTGTTGTTTTATATAGTTTTAACACTAGGTCCCTTGCGGTATCTACACGAATATTTAATACTTTAATAGATATTGGTTTTTTGTTTAGTTCATTTATCATATTATCTAGGGCATCAGATGCTTCTAGGGTTTCAGTATAGTATTCTTTAGGTATTACTGGTAGTTTGTACGATAATAAAGCATTTTCACATTTTTTAAAGATTTCTCTAATTTCATCTAACTGCTCTCTTGCACGAATTTCATCTTCTTTTAGACTACTTAGATTTCTAAGAGTTAGTTCTAGTTTGTCTTCTTCTTTAACTAAGCGAAAGTTTAAATTAACTAGTTCATCATTTAGTTTTGAGTATGCAAAAGATTTATTGCGGTAGTTTTCTACAACAACTTCATAGTCGCTTTGAATGGATTTGATATTTAAATTTAGTTCATCTATGATTTTTACTTCATCGTCGTTTAGGTCGTAGCTGTATTTGATGTCTTCTATTTTTGATGTTAAGTTTTTGATGATTGCTAGTAGTTTTTTACATTTAACTCCCATTTTACGAGCATTTTCTTCATAAGCTTTTTTGCTGTCTTTTTCTTTTTCAAAATCATTATATAGTTCGTCAAAGTAGTTTACGATGGTTTCTAGTTCCATTACACTGTCAGTTAGGTTTAGGACGTTTAGTCTATCAAAAACATCAGCAATTTTTTTCTCGGCTTCTGAGATATTATAGTCTATATTTAGATAATCTAAGTTATAGCCTTCACTAATTAGTTTATTACTGATTCTTTCAATGTCGGCAATTTTTTCAGGGATTAATTTTTTACCCATAACGATGACGCTTGGAGACTCGTCTATAACAACTTTTAAGTTACCTACGGCATCATCTAGGGCTTTTACTATTTTAGGTGCTTCGGCATAGGCGTTATTTTCCATTGTTAATTCAAAGGATGCAAATAGTTTATCTACGTTTTCAAATTGGAGTTCAATAGCTTTTTTTATTAGTTCGTAGTCATCTATATTGTGATGATATTTTAGGTATATTTCGCGGTAGTCTTTTTTTAGTCTTGTGATTATTTCTCTGTTTTTGGTTTCACTTAAAGTTATTTCTTTGATATCTCTAAGCAAGAATTCACTTTTAGATTTTACATAGTAAAGTTCTAGTTCTAGTTTGGCGATAGCTTCATTTATTTTGCGAAACTTACGTGTTTTAAAAAGATTTTCTAATTCATTTAGTTTATCATCTAAGTCAGGAATATCTTCTTCTTTAATCTTTTTGTAACGATTTTGCCAAATTATATAACTTTTTTCTAGATCTTTGTTATTGATTAAAGTTGATAGTTTGTTTAGTTCTGTAAGAATTGAGCCAGATAATATAAGATTTTTGTTACGTTCTAGTTCTCTTAATATTTCTTCGTATTTCTTTTTGTTGTGTTTATCAACAAGCACTAAACATAAGACAATTAAAATAATTGCCACAATAATATAGATAATTCCTAAAACCATACTTGTTTTATCACTCATAACTATACCTCTATTATCATTTTATCATATTTATTTTATTATTTATACTAAAAGTTTTAGTCCTACTTTGTAATCTTTTTATTTTTGACAGTTTTCACAGTAGTAAGTACTGCGTCCACCTAACTTGGTCCTTTTAATGATAGTGCCGCATTTACAGGCTTGGCCTTCTTTTTTATGGACCTTTAGAAAATTTTGATAGTTGCCAATTACGCCTAGAGATGATGTATAACTTTTGATGGTTGTTCCGCCTTCTTCTATTGCTTTGGTTAAAATTTCTTTGGCACTGGTTATGATGTTTTCACACTCTTCTAAAGTGATTGTGCTTCCTAGTCTAAATGGACTAATTTTTGATTGATATAGAACTTCATCAGCATAGATGTTTCCTAGGCCGGCAATGATATCTTGTTCTAAAAGTAAGCTTTTGATGGGTTTATTTTTGGTGTGAACGTGAGAATAAAGTTTTTCTTTGTCCATCGTAAATGGCTCATCAGCTAGTTTTTTTAGAGCGGGATAATTCATTACATCTTCCTTGTTTACGATGCACATTCTACCAAATTTTCTAGTGTCGTGATATCTTAGAGAAACGTTATCAAAGTTAATTATAATATGCTCGTGTTTTTCTATAGCGTCATCTTTTTCTTTAATGAAGTATTTACCTTCCATTCTTAAATGGCTTATTAAGGTAAGCGCTTCAAAGTTAAATAGTAAGTATTTGCCTTTAGTTTCTATGTCTTTTAGTGTGCTACCTATTAAACTATTTAGGGGCATGCTTTCTGGTTCAATGATTTTAGGATAAATTATGATGGTTTCCGTAACGGTTTTACCAATAAGTTTTCTTTTTAGGGTGCTTGCTACGGTTCTTACTTCTGCTAATTCTGGCATAATTATCTCCTACTTTGCTTCGTAAAGGTCAGTTCCTGAGTCAATACTTACTTTTAGTGGAACTTTTAAGCTGACAATATTTTCCATTTCCGATTTAATTAAGTTAACTAGTTTTTCTTTTTCGCTATTTACTACGTCAAATACAAGTTCGTCATGAATTTGTAAAAGCATTTTACTTTGAAAGTTTTCTTCAGTCATTTTTTCGTCTATTTTAATCATCGCCATTTTAATAATGTCGGCAGCAGTTCCTTGGATTGGCGTATTAAGGGCGATTCTTTCACCAGCCATTTTAATCATGTAGTTTTTATTGTTTAGTTCTTCTATGGTTCTTTTGCGGTTAAATAGAGTTCTTACGGAGCCATAGATATGAGCTTCTTCTTTGATTTCGTCCATATATTTTTTAACGCCTGGATATTTTTCTAGATATTTATCAATGAACTTTTTAGCGTCTGCTGGTTTGATGTTTAAGTTTTCACCTAGGCCAAAACCACTGATACCATAAACGATTCCGAAAATTACGGCTTTAGCAGTTCTTCTCATTGATTTTGTTACTTCTTCTTTAGGAACATCAAAGATATCACTTGCAACAGTTTTATGAATGTCTTCATCGTTTTTAAAGGCATTAATCATTTCTTCAGAGTTACTGATGTGTGATAAGACTCTTAGTTCTATTTGGGAATAGTCTGCACTTATAAAGATGTCTTTTTCAGGAATGAATGCTTTACGAACTTTGCGGTCAGTTTCATCTCTAGTTGGAATATTTTGAAGGTTTGGCTCAGCACTTGATAGTCTACCGGTTCTTGTTAGAGTTTGTTTATAGATTGTATGAATTTTACCATCTGCTAAAATATAGTTGTTTAAACCTTCTAGGTAAGTACTTTTTAATTTTGCTAAATTACGGTATTCAAGAATTAATTCAATGATTGGATGAACACCAATTAGTTTTTCTAAGATGCTGGCATCAGTACTGTATGATTTATTTTTAACCAGCTTTTTAGGGTATGGTAGCCCCATTTTGTCAAAGAGAATTACACCTAATTGTTTAGGACTAGATACATTAAATTCTTCTTTAGCGTAAGAATATATTTCATTTTGGATGTTTTCTATTTTTTTGCCTACTTCATCGTTCATGTTTTTTAGAATGGCTTTATCGCATTTAATTCCATTAAATTCCATTTTTGCTAGGACTTTAACTAAAGGCATTTCTACATTGTTAAATAAATCAAACATTTCTTCCATTTTTAGTTTTTTGATAAGGTCATCTCTTGTATCATAGATGTATTTAGCTTTTAAAGTTACAGCTATTTTTAAGTCTTCTTCATTTTTTAGAGCGTCACTGTAAAAAGGAACGTCAATACCTTCATTGTTCATTAGGTAAGCTAAGTCTTCTTTGATTTGATAGTTTAAAAGGTAAGTTGCTATCATGTTATCAAAGATAGTATTTAGGTTAAAGTCTTTTAGTAGTATCATGTTCTTTTTTAGATCGTATGTGTATTTTATACTGTTTCTTATATAATCAATAACTTCTTTAACTTTTTCTTTTTCTACGTAAAATAAGTTTTCGCCATCGTATACGCCTGCACCTAAAATGTTTGCTAGGTGATAGTTTTCTTTATCACATTCTATATAATAAGAAATGATTTTGTCTTTGTTTATTTCATTTACATCTTTTAAAATTTTGTATTCTTTTTGATAGTTTTTTTCTTTTTGAGGAATCTTTTTTAGTAGTGAATAAAATTCTAGTTCTGCAAATAGTTCATCTAGCATTGGTGTACTTCCCGTATATACCATGTCTTTTAATTCATCTTTTAGAGGTACTTCTTTATAAATAGTACAGATGTCTTTACTAAAGAAAGCACTGTCACGGTCGTTTACTAGTTTGTCATGGACACTTCCTTTAATCATGTCTATGTTAGCATAGATGTTTTCTAGGGAGCCATATTCTTTTAAAAGTTTTAGGGCAGTTTTTTCACCAATTCCTTTAACGCCAGGAACGTTATCAGATGCATCACCACTTAAGGCTTTTAGGTCTATTATTCTTATTGGTTCAATGCCATAGTCTTCTTTAAATGTCTTCGGATTATATCTAACGTAGCCTTTTTGTTTTAGAAGTTTTACGTCTACTACATCGCTTATTAACTGCAATAGGTCACGGTCTGACGAGACAATTGTCGCATCAAATTCAGGGTCTTTATCAGCATAGGCAGCGATAGTACCAATGATATCATCTGCTTCAAAGTTTTCTACTTCATAGTGTTTAATGCCCATAGCGTCTAATATTTTGTGAGCAATTACCATTTGAGATTTTAAATCTTCAGGTGTTTCTCTTCTTCCTTCTTTGTAATGATCATATTTTTCGTGTCTAAAATTTTTACCGATATCAAACGCTACGGCCATATATTTGGGTTTTTCTTCTTCAATTATTTTATTAATCATGGTTGTAAAACCGTATAAGGCATTAGTTACAACGCCTTTGCTATTTTTCATAATAGAGCCACTATAAAGGGTCGCATAGTAGCTTCTAAACATTAGATTATTTCCGTCAATTAGGATAACTTTTTTCATATATTTCACCTACATTTATTATAGTATAATTTAGTTTTTTTATAAAGAAAAAATAGGTTTATTTCCCTATTTTATCTTGATTAGTCCTGCATCTATCTCTTCTAGTGCTCTACCTAGTTCTTTTTTGTTTTTGTATTCGTTTTCTTTCATTTGTAGCCAGCCAGTTTCTTGGATTTGTTTAGCACGAGTTGCTATTACATGAACTAATTTGTACTTACTGTCAATTTGATTTAAGATTTTATCAACTGATGGATATAACATTTTAATCACTCTCCTATTAATACTAATATAATATAATTTTTTTAATAAAACATCGTTATGGACTAATTTTAGACATTTTATTGACAACTATTTTAATTTACTATCTCCGTTTAGGTAATTTATTTCTATTCCGTCTTGGACATTGTAGACGTAGACATTAAATTTTAAGCCGGCTCCGTTATCTTCAACACTTAGTGCTTCCATATGAATTCCACTTGCTAGAAGGTTATCGTTTTCAAAGATTGGGGTAACACGGTACATAACATGATTGCTTGTTTCTTTAATGTAGTCTGCTACTTTATTTTCAAATTCTAGCATAGTTTGACTGTTAGTTTGTCTTGTACAGGTTATTAAATTGTTTTTGTTAGCATTTTGGCCAGTTAATTGAAAGCCAATTAGATGACATCTATTATATAGGTATTTACCATCTACTATGTCATATTTTACTGTGTGCCAGCCACTTGGTTTGATCATGCCGATACCAGTACGTTTTTCAGTTGGCATGAGGTCTTTTCCTAGGGATGCATAAGCAACAGTGCACCTACCAAGATCATCTAAGTCTCCATAAAGTTCAAAAGATTCAGTTGTTAGACTATTAAAACTTGGCTCATTATTATTTATTTCTATATAGGCTTTATCAGCGTATGCTGGAATATTTTCCATGGTTATATTTGTAGCACTTAAAGTATCGGGTACTTTATTATTTTCATTGATATATGTGTATAGGCTAAATACACTAATTAGGATTATTAAACTTAAAAACTTCTTCATTTTTTACCTCACAAAAGAATTATACTTTATTTAGTGAAAAAGAAAAAGTCTATTATGTAAGACTTTTGTAAAGATTTATTTCTTTTTTAGTAAATCTCTTATTTCTTCTAAAAGAATAGTTTTATCATCCTTTTTAGGTGGTGCTGGTGGTGTTTCTTTTTTACGATTAAATTTATTAATTATTTTTACAAATATAAAGATGCATAGTGCTACTATTAAAAAGTCAAGAATGTTTTGTAAAAATACACCATAGTTTACCGTAGCATCTCCTAGTTTTAGAGTAAGATTTGTTAAGTTAATGCCACCAATTACGATACCGATTAAAGGCATAATGATGTCGTTTACTAGTGATGAGACAATTTTACTAAAAGCACCACCAATGATTACACCTACTGCTAAGTCTATTACGTTACCTTTAGAGATAAATTCTTTAAATTCTTTGATAGTTTTACCACTTTTGGTTTTAATTTCTTTTCTGATTTCTTTATTATTTTTTTTCATGTTACTTCCTCTTATATTTCTTGAATTACAGCGATTATCATTGGTTTACATTCAGTTTCTACGTAGAAGTATTTACCTAGTTTTTCTCTTATTTCAGCTTTGATGTTATTATAATCAACATAACCATTATTTGTATTATTGATAATTACTTCTAGGGATATTCTTTTAATTTCTTCAATCATTTCTTTACTGTCTTTTACATAGATGAAACCTCTTGTTGTTACTTCGGGCCCAACGATAACATGTTTATCTTTTTTAGATAGAGTTGCACTTACTAGGACAATGCCGTTTTCTGATAGCATTTCTCTGTCTTTGATTACTAGGTCGCCTACGTCATCAGAGCTAGTTCCATCAATTAAAACGTCATCTATAAACATGTGCTCAAAGTTATCTTCTAGTTTTTTATTAGTAATAGTTACAATGTCACCATTTTGTTTTAGTAAGATATTTTCTTTTTTGTAGCCTAGGTCACTCGCTAGGTTTGCGGCTCCGACCATATAACGATACTCGCCTTTTACTGGCATAAAGTATTTTGGTTTTAGAAGATTTATCATTAACATTAAGTCTTCAGATGAAGCATGAAGGGAAATACCTTTATCTTTAGGAATGCTAATTGTGTTAATACCTTTATATGCTAGTTCATTTTCTAGTTTTACGATAATTTTTTCGTTTTCGTCATATTTTGGTTCAGCAAAACAGAAAGTGTCACTGCTTCTTAGTTTGATAAATTTATCATTGCCAGCTACTATTTTTTCTATGGCATTATATGGATGAGAGCGATCATCACAAACTAATAAGATAGCGTTTTCATCTTCAATGTTTGATAGATCACCAATTAGGTTTTCGCCGACTATCATATATTTTTCTTTAATAGCCATATTAATAATGTTTTGTAGTTTCTTACCCATAATGACAATTTTACGATGAGTGTTTCTAGCAGCATTAAAGATGCCTTCAATAGTATAAAGATGGATATGGAGAACACTAAAAATTACTCTACCATTTGCTTTATTGATAACGTTTTTAAAGAATGAACTCATGTGATGACTTGGACTAGTATGGCCAATGTTTTCCGAAAAAGATGATTCACATAATAGTGCTAGAACTCCTTGTTTACCAACATAAGCGATTTTCCCTAAGTCCATATTATATGCTCCCATCATTGATGGATCTATAATAAAGTCACCAGTATAGGCGATAGCACCATCTTTCGTATTTAGAACGTACATAACAGCATCTGGTACTGAATGATTAACATTTATTGGAAATACGCTTAAGTCTTTATCAAAAACAATCTTTTTGTGGGCTTCTATTAGATTTAAGTTTTTATCATTAATTCCTTCTAGTTTCATTTGATTGATAGTGTATTTAGTTGCATAAATTTTAATGTCAGGAATGTCTTTAATTAAGTCTGATACTCCGCCATAACTTTCTGGATGCGCATGAGTGATAAAGACTCCAACTATTTTTTTACTATTTTTTTCTAGATATGAATAGTCTGGCAAAATATAATCTACTCCGTACATACTGTCGTTTGCAAATTTTAAACCAGCGTCAAATACAAATATTTTATTATCTACTTCTATGATATAAGTGTTTTTACCATTTTCGTTAAGTCCACCCATACCAAAAATTTTTATTTTACTCATAAAATTCCTCTTTCTATATTTTAAATTAAATTACAAGTTTGGTAATTGCTTAATAAGTATAGCAAATTTTAGTTACTTTTTCAAATTTTTCTCTTTAAACTTAGGAAATGAAAAAAACTTAGTTTAGCTGTCCTAAGTTTATTACAGGGTCATTGGCTTCTTCTTCAGTCATTTGATCATACTTTTGAACAAAGTCTTCAATTAGTTTAATAAATGTTATATCGTTGTTTGTAAAAGAGATTTCTTTAACGTATTTTTTTAAGCTTTTGGGCAAGTTATTATTTAATGAAAAGAATAGTTTTGGTTTTTCTACTTGACTTAGCCATTTAAGTTCTAGTTTTAGACCAAAAGATGGAGTTGATACTTCAGCTACTACTAGGTCTGCTTTATTGATTAAGTCTTTCGCGTATTTTTCTTTATATGTTTTTGTTAGTGGCAGCATTAGTTCATGTTTATTTAGAATTGGACTACTTAAAATGTCTTTATATAGTAAGTTATTATAGTCGTATCTTGATGAGTGAATAAAGTATATTTTTAGTCTTCTTTTCATATTATCACCAAAATAATAATATCATAAGTTTTAAAGTTTTGCTATAATTAAAGACGGAGGGATAGCTTTATGGATGTTATTGGAATAGTTGCTGAGTATAATCCTTTTCATAATGGGCATATTTATCAAATTAAAAAAGTTAGAGAGCTTTATAAGGATGCAATCATCATCGTGGTTGTAAATGGCTATTTTTTAGAACGCGGTGAGATAAGTATTTTATCTAAGGATGAAAAAACGCGAATTTGTTTAGAGTACGGCGTAGATTTAGTGGTAGAACTTCCTTTTGTATTTGGTAGTAATTCCGCAGATATATTTGCTGAAAGTGCGGTTACTATTTTAAATAAGCTTGGCGTAAATAAACTAATTTTTGGCAGTGAAAGCAATAATTTAGATTTACTTTATGAAAGTGCTAGAAAGCAGTTAGATAGTTCTTTTGATGATTTAGTTAGTAAGCAGATGAAAAGTGGTGTTAACTACCCTACTACTATTAATAATTTGGTGGGCATTTCTATTTCTACGCCTAATGATTTACTTGGAGTATCTTATATTAAAGCAATTCTTAAAAATGATTTTAAAATTCAGCCAGTAGCTATTCAAAGGACGAATGATTTTCATGATGTATGTTTAGATGAGCAAGTTGTTAGTGCTTCAAATGTAAGAAATAGACTATTAAATGGTGAGGATGTTTCTAAGTATACGCCTTGCACTAAATTTAATAAAGTAGATAAAGATTTACTATTTAAACTTTTAAGGTATAAGATTATTACATGTAAGGATTTGAGCATTTATCTAACTGTTGATGAAGGAATAGAATATAAGATAAAAAAAGAGATTGGTAAAGCTAATAGTTTAGATGATTTAATTTTAAGAGTTAAGTCTAAGCGTTATACTTATAATAGAATACAAAGAATGTTTATGCATATTTTAGTGGGATTTACTAAGGAAGATAAAGAAAAATTAAAATTAGAATATATTAAAGTTTTGGGATTTAACGAGACAGGAAAGAAATATTTAAAGGGTATTAAATCAGATATTCTAGTTAGTAGAAAGATTAGTGAAGAGTTTCTTGCACAAAGATATGAACTTACTGCTTCGTTACTATATGATTTGGTTACTTTAGATAATACTTATAATTTTGAGGTTAATAATAAACCTGTTATTAAATAAAAAAATATCGGCTTAAAATGAGTCGATATTTATTTTGACACGATTTAGTTCATGGATATAAGCATAGGCTTGAACTAGAGTTCTAATACTATTAGCCATTTTACCATTTCTACCAATTACAGCACCCATATCACTTTCATGAACAATGATTTCTAACATTATTTCAGCATCATCGCCACTAAATTCTTGAACACTTACCATGTCTGGTTCTTTACAAATGTTTTTTACTAAGTCTAAAGTAAAATCAATTAAATCTTGATGCATAATTATTTACCACTTTTCTTAGTTTCTTTGAATTTTGACCATACGCCTGATTTTTGAAAGATATTTTTTACTGTATCAGTTGGGATAGCGCCATTGTTTAGCCATTTCATAGCTTTTTCTTCATCTACAGTAATATTGTTTTCTTTATAGATTGGTGCATAAGTTCCGACAACTTCAATGAATCTTCCATCTCTTGGACTTCTTGAATCAGCAGCTACAATACGATAAAATGGTCTAGCTTTTGATCCCATTCTTTTTAATCTTAATTTTACAGCCATTATAATATGCCTCCTTTTTCTAACAATATGTTAGCAAAAAAAAAACATGATGTCAACTATTTTTGGTTGACATCATTTAGGTAGTCTTCTTTAATATCAATATCTTCGTCTTCGATCTCTTCATAGTCATCTGCTTCATCATAAGCATTTACTTTAACTTTAGTTTCGCCAATAACTTCAATACCTAGTTCTTTTTCAACACTTAAAGTTACTACATTTTCGTTAATATCTGCCTTAGATACATTTGGTGCGGTTAAGGCTTTAACAGTTACATCAGTAGCTTCGTTTGGATTTTTTAGTTTCATTTCAAATTTTTCTTCATAGTTAATTGTTTTTACTAGGACACTAGTTTTAGTATTATTATCATAAGAGTACCAAAGATTTAAATCATAACTACCTCTTACTAAGTACCCGCTTTCGTTTTTCTCGCCTTTAAATGAATGATTTATGATCCAACAACCAAGCACCTTATCTATTTTTATTTCAGTAATGATTTTGATATCTTCAGTGTTTTTCTTTTTACTTTTACCGATAACTGCTTTAGTTACTATTTCTTTAAGATTAGCCATTTATATTCCCCCTCAATTTAATTTATGCTTTTGCCTAAGAAAAGTGTACTATTTTATAATTAAAAAAACCCTTTTGTAAGGGTTAATTTTAAAGCACTGAGAATAATACTAATACTAAGATATTAACAAGTGCTATTGTTAAAACTACTTTAAATGCCCATTTAAACCATGTAGAGTATTCTACTTTAGCTAGTGCTAAACCTCCCATGATAGCTCCGCAAGTTGGGGTAATTAAGTTTACTAAACCATTTGCAGATACGATGGTCATTATTGATACTTCAGTACTATAACCTAGATTAGCAGTAAGTGGTGCAATAATTGGTGTTGATAGGGTTGCTAATCCTGATGATGATGGTACTAAAATAGATAATACTATATGTAATACATAATTTAGTGGTACAAATAGTATTTCTGGTAATTTTGATAGGAAGTCACTTGCATTATAGATAATAAAGTTATCTAAGAATGTTTGACTCATTAAAACGCTTGCTCCTCTAGCAACAGCAATTACTAGAATTACACCGATCATATCATCTGCGCCGTCAACAAATGTGTCAACAAAGTCTTTTTCTCCATAGCCATTTATAAATGAAATTATTAATGACATAATGAAGAACCATAATGCAGCTTCATAGAACCACCAATCTCCTAGAGCTTCACCTGTTAACCAGCCAGTAAAACTACTAAAGAATGAGATATTAAATTCTCCCCATGGAATAAATCCGATAATCATTATTACAAATGTTAATGCGAATAACCATAGTGTTACTTTTTGTTTTCCAGTTAGATGAGCTTTTTCTTTAGAAGCTTCTACAAATTTTCCGAATGCTTTTTCGGCTTTTTGTTGTTCTCTTAGTGAAAGAATTGTTGATCCTTTGTCTTTCTTTACTTTTTTAGCATATGCTAAGACGAATAGTGTAGATATCGCATATGTTGTTAGCCATAGTACAACTGCAATAAATATTACTAAACCTTGATTTGCTGCTACTCCACTAGGTAATGAACTTAAGGCAACGCCTGTTGCAAATGGGTTGATTGTAGAGCCTAAAACTCCTGAACCAGCTCCTAATAGAATAACTGCTGAACCAACTAATGGGTCCATACCTGCGGCAAACATGGTTGCTGCTAGTAAAACGTAAAAGCCAACTGTTTCTTCTAACATTCCGTATGTAGTTCCACAAATTGAGAAGATAAACATTAAGATTGGTATTAACCATAGTTCTCTTCCATGTAATTTTTGAACTAATACTTTGATTCCTGTCTCTAAGGCTTTTGTTTTATCCATTATTTTTAGGAATCCACCTAGTATCATGATGAATATTGCAACATCTATTGCGTTTTCAAAACCTAAAATTGGGGCTTTTAATACTTGAGATAATGTTGCTCCTACTGTTCCACTGCCGTTTTCTAATACTTCTGTGGTACAGCTACTTGGAATTGCGTCTTCTTCTTCAGACATTTTTGCTGCACAGTCTTCAGCACTTAAGTTTTCAGAATCAAATACACAACTTGTTAAAGAGCTGTCATCTTCTTTAAATTGTTCTACGCATGCTCTACCGTCAAGGGTCTCAGTTTGATATTTAGCATCTGGCAGTACCCAAGATAGAATAGCAAGGCCAATTATTAATAGGATAATAATTGTATAAGATGATAGCATTGCACGATTTTTTTTCTTTGCCATTTTTATCCTCCTTTTTATGACATTATGTCTTTTTTTAAGAAGAGACACATACTTCTTTGCTCATATGGCTAGTCTGAGCTGTTATTAAAGGAATATCCTTTATAACCAAATTAATCTCTCATTGTTGCGTATACAACAGCTTTGATTGTGTGAAGTCTATTTTCGGCTTCATCAAATACTTTAGATTTACTACTATTAAATACTTCGTCAGTTACTTCCATCTCTTTTAGTCCATATTTTTCATAGATTTCTTTACCGATTGTGGTATTTAAATCATGAAATGATGGAAGGCAGTGTAAGAATATTGCATTTTCACTAGCATTATCCATTACCTTTTGATTTACTTGATATGGTGATAAAAGTTTAATTCTTTCATTCCATACTTCTTCTGGTTCTCCCATTGATACCCAGACATCTGTGTAGATAACATTGGCATCCTTAGTTCCTTCTAAAACGTCTTCAGTAAATTCTAGTACTGCTCCGTTTTCTTCAGCGATAGCTTGACATTTTTGAACTAGGTCTTCTGCTGGCCATAAATGTTTAGGTGCGCATGCTACAAAGTGCATACCCATTTTTGCGCATACTACCATAAGAGAGTTTGCTACGTTATTACGCGCATCTCCCATGAATACTAGTTTAATTCCTTTTAGAGTACCAAAGTTTTCTTCTACAGTAAGAATGTCTGCCAACATTTGAGTTGGATGGAATTCAGTTGTTAATCCGTTCCAAACTGGTACGCCAGCATTAGCTGCTAGTTCTTCAACTATTTTTTGATCATATCCACGATATTCAATACCATCATACATTCTACCAAGTACTTTAGCAGTATCAGCAATACTTTCTTTTTTGCCCATTTGAGATGATCCTGGATCTAAGTAAGTTACTCCCATACCTAAATCTAAACCAGCTACTTCAAAGGCACATCTTGTTCTTGTTGATGTTTTTTCAAAAAGTAAAACGATATTTTTATTTGGTAAGTATTTATGTTCAATATGATTGTGTTTTTTGTTTTTTAGATCTTTTGATAAATCTAAAAGATATCTGATTTCTTCTGGTGTGTAGTCTAGTAGTGTTAAAAAGTTTCTATTTTTTAAATTCATATTAGATGTCCTCTCTTATTAATGGCATACTCATACATCTAGGGCCACCTCTACCACGAGATAGTTCAGCACTGCTCATTTCAAGTACTTTGATACCATGTTCTCTTAGAATATTATTAGTGATGTTGTTACGGTCATAGACAACTACAACGCCTGGAGCAATACATAATGTATTAGTTCCGTCATTCCACTGCTCTCTTTCTGATGAAATTTTTTCACCACCAGCACATGGAATTAATTCTATTTTACGGCCTAGATATTTTTCTAAAATTTCTTCTAAGCTGCCTTCTACTTTTTTAACATTTAAGTCTTCATCACTATCAGGAATATCACCTTCAGTTATTTCGTAAACTTCTAGGGTTTCTAAGATTCCTGGATGGAATGTAAACTTATCATAATCTATTTGAGTAAATACTGTGTCTAGATGCATAAATGCACGTGATTCTGGAATGTTAAATGCTAGAATTGTATCTATTTCACAGCTTGGCTCTTTAAATAAATTTTTAGCAAGTTCATCAATTGCGCCTGCTTCTGTTCTTTGAGATATACCAACTGCTAGAATGTGACTATTTAAATTTAAAACATCGCCACCTTCAATGTGGTATGGTAAGTAACGATCATAATATTTATTTAACTTACCTACAAAGTCTGGATGATAATTAAAGATATACTCGGCGTAGATTGTTTCACGGTTACGGGTTACTGAGTACATTTTATTTAAGATTGCACCATTACCACAACTTGCAAATGGGTCTCTTGTAAAGTATAGATTTGGAATTGGATCAGCTAAGAATTCAGATTCCTCACTAACAAAATCTACTAGAGATTTCTCTATTTCTCTTTTGGCTCTACTAATTTCGCCAATACTAATACCTGACATTGTTTTTAGTACTAGTTCTTTTTTATTTGTATAACTCTTTAAATATTCAAACACCAAATTTTTGTATTTTGGAGTTTTAATACCTGCTTCATAAATAAATTGACGAATAAATTTATCTTCTATTTCATCACTTAGATTTAAGACATCAGCCATTAAATCTTCTAAATAAACTACTTCTATTCCATTTTCTCTTAAGATATGAGCAAACTCATCATGCTCTTTTTGAGCTTCTGGTAAAAAAGGAATATCGTCAAATAATAGTCTTGATAGTGAATCTGGTGTTAAGTTTAATAATTCATTACCAGGACGATGAAGAAGTACCTTTTTAAGTGGAGCTATTTCACTTTTTACATTAATTGCATTCATATATTTTATCCTTTCTAAATATTAGTGCCCTAATATACAATAATAGTATATCAATATCAAAAACATTTTTCAATCTTATTTAAATGAAGTTTTGCTTAAAAATTCGGTTAACCTAGGACAGTCTTTAGTACTAAAAACTTTTTGGGGAGTGCCAGAATAAGCAATTTTTCCTTCATCTAAGAATAATACTTTGGTTGCACAGTTTTTGATGAATTCCATTTCATGTGAAACAATGATAATTGTATTTTTTTTATCTACTAGTGTTTTGATTAAAGTTAGAACTTCACCTACCATTTCTGGATCTAGGGCTGATGTTGGTTCATCAAATAAAATTATTTCAGGGTTCATCATAAGAGTTCTGATAATTGCTACTCTTTGCTTTTGCCCACCAGATAGTTCATTTGGATAATTATCTTTTTTATCTTCTAAACCAATGCTTTTTAAAAGTTCTAAGGCTTTTTTTGTAGCTTCTTCTTTGGTTAATAGTTTTAAATTTAAGGGAGCTACTGTGATGTTTTCTAAAACTGTAAGGTGAGGAAATAAGTTAAATTGCTGAAATACCATTCCCATTTTTTCTCTGATTTTAGTAAGGTCTACCTTTTTCCCAGTAATATCTTCATTATCTAAAATTATCTTGCCACTTGTTGGTTTTTCTAGCATGTTTAAGCATCTAAGTAATGTGCTTTTTCCACATCCTGATGGACCAATGATTGCAACTACTTCACCTTTTTGAACGTCAAAACTAATTCCTTTAATAACTTTGGTTTTACCAAAATTTTTCTTTAAATCTTTAACTTCTAACATTGCCAATTTTCCTTTCCATTTTATTTACGAGTTTAGATAGTCCATAAGTCATTATAAAGTAAATTAAAGCAATTAGAATTAGAGGAAAGAAATAGTCATACGTTCTAGAAGCAATAATGTCTGAGGCTTTAGTAAGTTCTAAAATACCAATGTAAGCTCCTACTGATGTTTCTTTTAATAGAGTTATAAATTCATTTCCTAGGGCTGGTAAGATGTTTTTAATTGCTTGTGGTAGAATAATTAATCTCATGACTTGACTATATTTTAATCCTAGAGAAAAACCTGCTTCCATTTGACCCTTATCAATACTATTTATTCCGGCACGAATAATTTCAGCGACGTATGCTCCTGAGTTAATTCCAAAAGCAAGTATACCAACAAATAAGATATTGATGTCTACACTTTTAAAAATTACGTAGTAGATTATCATTAACTGTAAGATAACTGGAGTACCTCTTATAATAGAGACGTAAGCATTAGCTAGTTTGTTTAAGATTTTTAAGCGGTTATTTGTTTCGTAGTTATGTCTGATGATAGAAATAATAGTTCCAATAATTATTCCAAGTATAACAGCAAAAAAAGCTATTAAAATAGTATTTAATAAGCCTTCTAAGATATATTTATATCTATCATCATAAATAACTGAGTTATAAAATGCTTTTAAGATATTATCAATTATTTTCATACTGCTCTCCTATTTTGTGTGATTTAGTAAGTATTCGTCTATTTTTCCTGAGTCGGAAAGTTCTTTAATTACTTCGTTAATGGTATTTAATAGTTCGGTGTTACCTTTTTTTACAATCATTCCGTAACTGTCGGTTGTTAGAGTTTGTGGTAATATTTTTAACCCAGAATTTACTTTTACGATTTCTTTTGCTGGGAGTTCATCCATGACAATGGCATCTACTTTTGATGCTTTTAAGTCTTCTACTGCTGATAGAAATTTCTTTTGACGAATTATCTCTGCTGATTTAATATTTTGGCTTATATAAGAGTCACCGATACTGCCAAGCTGAACAGCTATTTTTTTATTTTCTAAGTCTTTTCCTTCAGTGATTTTACTGTCGTTTTGAACGATTATAACTTGTTTACTTTCAGAATAATTATTAGAAAAGTCTACTTCTTTGTTTCTTTCTTCACTAAAACTAATGCCAGCTGCACCAAAATCAGCTTTACCAGTTTTTACTTCATTAATAATTGAGTCAAAAGCTACATCCTTAATAACTAGTTTTTTGCCTAATTTTTTAGCAATTTCGTTAGCAATATCTATGTCTACCCCAACTATTTCGTTGTTATCATAATATTCGTATGGAGCAAAGCCGGCTTCGGTCACCATGATAAGTTCGTCATCTTTCTTTCCACAACCGCAAAGTAAGATAATTGCGATAAATAATAATACTTTTTTCATTTAAGCCTCCTATGATAGTTCAATTATAGCATTTATTATTTTATTTAATCAAGATTTGAGTTTATTTTAATTTAATATTTTAATTAAAAATTATTTTTGATAGAATATATTTAGGTGATATGAAATGGATTGTTTATTTTGTAAAATGCATGCTGGTGAAATTCCAACAAAAACTGTGTATGAAAATGAATTTGTTAAAGCTATAATGGATATAAATCCAACTAGTAATGGTCATGTTTTAATAATTCCAAAAAAACATGTTGTTGATTTTATGGAGATGGATAATGAAACTCTTGGACATGTTAATGATGCTTTAAAGATTGTCAAAGAGATGGTCTATAAGGCTCTTAATCCTGATGGAACAGTATTAGTTGTTAATTATGGTCTTACTCAAGAGGTTAAACATTATCATTTACACATAATTCCAGCTTATAAAGATCATCAAGATATTTTACCAGTAGATGAAATTTATGACAAAATAAAAAAAGCACAAAATTGATGATATCTTAATGTAGATACATCTTTTTATTTGCTTATTAAACTAAATGTATTACTTTTTCTGCATCATTTTGTAATGAAATGATGCAGAAAGCAATGTTAATGATGCAATAAAAACGTGTTAGTTCTTTTTACTAGCACGTTTAGTTAGATATTTATTAAATTCTTTTTGTTTAAATTTAATCATTTTAATGCCAAATAGTATACAAAATACAAATAGAAATCCATCCATTAAATAACTATATATTTTAGCGTGTTTATAAATATCGTATAGGGTTACAACAATGGAATAGACTACGCCGATAAAGCATAGCATATAAATTTTATGTGCTTTAAAATATATTAAAGATGCTTCTTGATCATTTTCAAATTCTTTTAATAATTTCTTTTTTTCTTCTTTATTCATGTATTACCTCTTCTATTTTTTCTATACTATATCCTTTTTGATATAGTTTATTTTTTATAAAATATTTTAATTTTTCACCAGTATATTTTTTGGAGTATTTTTTGATTAATGTTTCATAATCTTTTTGAAGCTGCTTACTATCATCAAAATGAATTGTTTCTAAGTAGCTTATAAATGATTCTTTTGGATAGCCTAAATTTATAAGATAGTTTGTTAAGTGAAGTTTTAGATTGTTATTACTTAATTTAATATTTACTTTTATTTTTTTATCTATTATTTTTTTGATTTTGTTTGAGTAATCTAAATTTAAATAAGGGATAATTTCTTCTTCCTTAAAACCTAAATCTTTTAGACTGGACTTTATTTTTAATGGTCCATTATTGGTAAAGTTGTAAGCATCGTTTATATAACTTTTAATATATGTTTCGTGATTTAAGTAGCCTTCGTTATTTAATCTTTTAATGGTACTTTCAATATGCTCTTGAGAAATATTTTTTTTGGCTAGGTACTTTTTTAGTTCTTTTTCACTACGCATTTTGGTATTTAAGTATTTAATACTTAGGTAGTAAGCATCCAGTGAGTCATTGTAGTTTGTTACTTCTTCAAAAAACTGATCATCAAATTTTTTATTAACTAGTAGATTATATTTGACAATAACATCATCATAAAGCTTAAATGAAAGTCCATTATCTAGCATTATTTCGTATAAATTACTTTTTGATTTTTTAAATTTAACAATCTCCATATTCGCCTTTCACTTTTACACCAAAGAAACTAATTAAGTCTGCGGCTTGAAACATATTTATTGTAATATCTTTTAAAAAGTTTGAATCTATGATAATTCCATTTAGAGTACTATTTGATAAGTCTAAATTATCGTGGGTCACTTTATAAAACATAGTATTTGTTAAGTTAGCTGTATCAAAATAAACACTCTTCATTTGGCTTTCACTAAAATAACTATAGCTTAAATTAGCTTCTTCAAATAAAACATTATTTATTTTAGAATTACTAAAATTAAGATAGTCTCCTTTTATAGAAATAAATTTTACATCTTTTAAATTAGCTCCGATAAAACTAGTGCCGACCATTTTGGTGTTAATAAATTCGCATCTAGTGATGAACATTTTATCAAAACACTTATTAGATAGGTCACAGCTGTCAAATATACAGTCAGTAATTGTTACATCAGAAAGTTCAATTTTGGAAAAATCTATTTTTTTAAAAGTACAGCCATCAAATGTAACTTCCTTAATTTTAGTTATTGGAAGATCTTCAAAATATGTATTTGTATATTCTTTGCTTTGAATAGCATAATTAATGTCTTTGGATAATTCTTTTTTTAGTTTAGGTTCTTTAATCTTCATATTTTGCATCAACGTAGTAAATTGGTCTTCCCTCTTTAAAGTATTGCTTTTCATAGTTTGTCATAATGTTTTCAATTGGTTTTTCATCGTGATGTAGATCTAAGCTTACTCGTTCAAATGAATACCAATACTGTGATAACGTTTCAAGGGAATATGCAAAAAATCCTTTGTTGTCTGTTTTTAAAATAACGTGTTTGTGTTTTTTAAAGATTTTATCATATAGTCTTAAAAATATTGGATGAGTAAATCTTCTTTTTTCATCACCCTTTTTTGGCCAAGGGTCACAGAATGTTAGATAAATAGTATCTATTTCTTTACCAAAAATATTATCTATCTCTTTAGCATCAACATTAATTAATTTTAAATTATTTAGTTTTTTTCCTTCTAGTTTTTTAACTGCATTTACCATCTGAGAGTCAACAACTTCTAAGCCAATAAAATTAATATTTGGATAATTAATGGCCATATCTATTATGAAGTCCCCTCTACCCATTCCTAGTTCTAAGCAAATTTTATTATTGTTGCCAAAAACTTCATGCCATTTCTTTTTATATTTAAATGGATCATTTACAACATAAGGACAATTTTTAACTATTCTATTTGCATCTTTTATAACTTTATACTGCATAATCTCACTTCCTCATTTAAGATTATAACACACCTAATATGATTTCAAAAGAAAAAGACTAATAATTAGTCCTCA
>JAUNFS010000036.1 GCA_030524925.1 bacterium
AAATAGGGCCTTTAGGAGTTTTTTCTTTCTCACAACTGTCAAAGTCAGGATTATATATAATTTTTAGTTTTTTAGCAATTTTAAACGCACTCTTAACATTATTTTAACAATTTGTTTTTTAAATACATACCTGTGTATGATTTGGCATTTTTACTAACCTCTTCAGGTGTACCAGTAGCAACAATTTCACCGCCACCATCGCCACCTTCTGGGCCTAGATCTATTATGTAGTCTGCACATTTTATAACATCAAGATTGTGTTCTATAACAATAACTGTGTCCCCATTATCTACTATTCTTTGTAAGATAACTAATAGTTTTTTAATATCATCTGT
The DNA here is from genome assembly GCA_030524925.1 of bacterium. Classification (GTDB taxonomy): domain Bacteria; phylum Bacillota_I; class Bacilli_A; order RF39; family UBA660; genus CAG-533. The sequence goes on from JAUNFS010000036.1 coordinate 336, forward strand.
GTGAAGCCCAGTTGTGGGTTCATCTAAAATGAATACACTTTTTCCTGTCGGTTTTTTTTGCAATTCTTTAGCTAGCTTAACTCTTCCAGCTTCACCACCAGATAGTGTTGGAGCTGATTGTCCTAACTTTATATATGATAGTCCTACATCAATCATTGTTTGTAATTTATTTTTTATTTTAGGTACTGAGTCAAAGAATTCAATAGCCTCACTTACTCTCATATTTAAGACATCCGCTATGCTTTTGTTTTTAAATTTTACATCTAGGGTTTCGCGATTGTATCTTGTTCCGTGACAAACATCACAAGGAACGTAAACATCTGGTAAAAAATGCATTTCAATTTTCTTAACACCGTCTCCCCAGCAAGCTTCACATCTACCACCTTTAACATTAAATGAGAAACGACCTTTGTCATAGCCTTTCATTTTGGCTTCTTTCATATTTGCGTATAAGTCTCTTATATCGTCAAATACACCTACATATGTTGCCGGGTTACTTCTTGGAGTTCTACCTATTGGTTCTTGAGATATGTTTACAACTTTATCAATCTCATCTAATCCTTTTATAGTTTTGTGTTTACCCGGTATTACCATTGTACCGTAGACTTTGCTTCTTAAAGCATTTAAAAGAATTTGATTAACTAGCGTACTTTTTCCTGAACCTGATACTCCCGTAACAAGTGTGAATGTTCCTAATGGAAATTTAACATTAATATTTTTTAAATTGTTTTCACAGGCACCTTTAATTTCAATAAATTTACCATTACCTTTTCTTCTGGTTTTTGGCACTTCTATTTTAAGTTCTCCAGTTAAATATTTACCCGTTAAGCTATTCTTATTTTTCATAACTTCTTCTGGAGTTCCTTCGGCAATAATTTTACCACCTAAATCTCCAGGACCAGGCCCTATATCTACTAGGTAATCTGCTGCTAACATTGTGTCTTCATCGTGCTCAACAACGATTAAGGTATTACCTAAATCTCGCATATTTTTTAATGAGTTAATTAATTTATCATTATCTTTTTGATGAAGGCCAATGCTTGGTTCGTCTAAAACATAAAGAACCCCGGTTAATTTACTACCAATTTGAGTTGCTAATCTAATTCTTTGGCTTTCACCACCTGATAATGTACTTGCTTCTCTAGCAAGAGTTAAATAACTTAAACCGACATTATCTAAGAATGTTAATCTATTCAAGATTTCTTTGACTATTAAATCACTTATTTGTTTTTGGCTTTCATTTAATTTTAAATTTTGAAAAAATGGTAAAAGTTCTTTGATACTCATTAAACAAACTTCATAAATGTTTTTACCATTAATTTTTACTGATAAAACATTGGCACTTAATCTTGCACCATGACATGTTGGACAGTCTTGGTTGGCCATAAATGTACTAATCCATTCTCTTATCCAATTACTATTTGTTTCAATATATCTTCTTTCTAGATTGTTAACTATTCCTTCGTATGTTTCTTTTGTTTGTCTTTTATTACCATTTTTACTAATATATTCTAGATCTAATACTTTATTTGAACCATACAAAATAATATCTAATTCTTTTTTAGTAAGATCTTTGATTTTCTTTGTTAGGTCAATATTATAATAATCACAAACGGTTTCTAGCTGAGTTAGAGCCATATTTTGGTCTACACTAAAACCTTTTATGCCTCCTTCTAAAATACTTTTGTTTTTATCAGGAATTAATAAATCTAAGCTGATGTGTTGTTTAAAGCCTAAACCTTTACAGTCAGGGCAAGCACCATAAGGGGCGTTAAAAGAGAATAACCTTGGTTCTAATTCAGGAAGTGAAAAATTACAGTCAGGGCAAGCATAATGCTCACTCATGAGAATTTCTTCGCCACCAATAATATTTATTAAAACTTTACCATCTGCTAATTTCGTACTAGTTTCAATTGCTTCAAAAACTCTGCCTCTTTCTTCTGGATCAATAACAACTCGGTCTACAATAACATAAATATTATCTTTTTTATTTTTTTCTAAAATAATTTCATCAGATAAATCATAGTTTTTATCGTTTACTCTTACTCTTGCAAATCCTTTTTTTCTTAGGTCTTCCAAAAGGTCTTGATGAGTTCCTTTTTCGCCGTGAACAACAGGTGATAATATTTCTATTTTAGTACCTTCTCCAAGTTCCATTACTTTATTGGTCATTTCTTCAATACTTTGGCTTTTAATTGGTTTGTGATGAATTGGACAGTATGGTGTTCCAATTCTGGCAAATAAAAGTCTTAAATAATCATATATTTCGGTAACAGTTCCAACTGTACTTCTAGGGTTATTATTTGTTGTTTTTTGATCAATGGATATGCTTGGACTTAAGCCCTCTATTGAATCAACATCAGGTTTTTCTGAATTACCTAAAAATTGTCTTGCATAAGCATTTAATGATTCTATATATCTTCTTTCGCCTTCAGCATATATAGTATCAAATGCTAGGCTTGATTTTCCTGAACCAGAAACACCAGTCATAACTATTAATTTATTTTTTGGAAGCTCAATATTTACATTCTTAAGATTGTTTTCACGAGCCCCTTTAACTATTATTTTGTCCATATAATTCACCTTCCGCATTAGTATTTTACCACAAATTAAAAAAATTATAAAAAATAATTTAATATCATTTTAATACAATTGTTCGTATTTGTCAACATAAAAAAAATAACCTTGCGGTTACTATTTGCTAAAGTCAATATACTCAGCTTCTATTGTTGGAATATTTCCATTTATTTGAGTATATTTACCATAGACTTCAATAAGGTCATCAGTTAAAAATCCCTGTTTATAATCCTTATCATTAAATTTAATTTCTACTAATTGTTCTGCTTGATTTGCAAATAAATTTATATTTATTTTTATTGTCATACTATTGCCGGTTATTCCATTATCGTGACCTTCTACTGATACTACTTTACCAATTAATTTAACAGTTTTATACATGGTATTTTTAGGAGATCTTACTAAATCTTCATAAGAAACTAATACGCAGGTACTTTTATATTCTTCTGGAGTTAATTTATTTTTATTTTGATTATCCATGAAAAAATATGTAAATAATAGTAAAAGAGCAAATATTGCAATTAATATAGTAATAATAGTACTTACGGTAGAAATATTTTGATTTTTACGGCAATGAGGACAGACAGTTAACCCTTTATCAAAAAACTTATGACAGTATTTGCACTGGTCTACATTTAAGTTTTCCTCAATTTTATTTGTTATTTTTTCTTCAATACTATCTTTAACTTCATTTAATGAATTTAATGTTGCAGCTTTTTTAGTCGCAATCTCTTCTTCTAATTTATTTAAATCTTTTTTGACTTGTTTTTCTTTAGTGGCTGCAGTTTTTTTTACATTCTTAATTTCTTTATTTACTGTTTTTTTAGCACTAGCAATTTCTTTTTTTGCTGCCTTCTTTGTTTTTGCTAAATCATCTTTAACTTTTTTTGCAGTTTTTTTGCTAGCGGTTTTAGCTTTACTTACTGCTTTAGTTGCTTTTTTCACTACCTTGTCACTAGTTTTTTTAGCGCTAGCTGTTCTTTTCTTAGTTTCTTTTTCCATATTATTTTCCATAAATATACCTCTTATTCTTATTACAATTATAATATAAGTTTTTATTTATTGCAATTTAAATATTTTCAGAATTTTTTAAATCGTTTAAATAATCATCTAAAGCCGAAAAAATTTCCCTACTTTGACAGTTGTATAAGAAAAACATTCTCTAGATAGCATAAAATCTAGT
>JAUNFS010000019.1 GCA_030524925.1 bacterium
AAGCCTTATAGGCTTCAGAGAAAAACCACCCTTTTTAAGGGTGGATTTTTACTTTCAACATTTTATATGTTATAATTCTTATAGAATAGATGAGAATTAGCGATTTTATGCAGGATGTTAACTATCGTTGACAAAGTTCCTGTATAAGTTGCTAGACTTACAAATATGAAAATGGTATTATTAAGCCGTTAAATTTATTTGGGGGAATTTAATATTTGAGAATGTAAGAGAGGTATTTGTATGAAATTTGAAGAAAAATTAATGTTGTTACGTAAAAAGAGTCTTTTATCCCAAGAACAGTTAGCAGAAAAGCTAGATGTTACACGACAAACAGTTTCTAAATGGGAATTAGGACAGTCAAAGCCAGATATGGATAAATTAACAACAATGAGTAAGCTTTTTAATGTAAGTATTGATGTACTTACTAATGATGAAGAAATTATTGATAGCGATACATCAGTAAAAAATGAAGAAAAACCCCAAAAGGGAGGTATGGTTGTGAAAAGGAAATTTGTCTTATATATTTTAATTGTTATTTTAATAGCCGCATCAACAACTTTAGCTGTTAGAATAGGTAATAGTATTAAAGTAAAAAATGAAAAAAGAGCACAAGAAGAACAAGCTATTAAAGATGATATAAAGCGTCGTCAAGAAGAAATAGATAAAAAAATTCAAGATACTCAGCAACAAAACGAAGATAAGAAAAAAGAAAACGAGAAAGCAAGTTTTAATAGAACATACGAAATTGCTGCTGGAACTGCTTCTAAAGCAAGAGTATCTTGGACTTTAGATGATGTTATGACAAATAACAAAAAAAATAATGATAGACTAATAGAAGTGGTTTTTAATGAAACATCTTATGGTACTTCATCAGATGAAATAGTAAAAATCAAAAGTTTATTAAAAGATTTTGAAGGATATAATATAGTAAATTATGAAGTATCTTTTGATTATAGCGAAGATGGCTATATAAATAAAATGACTATTAAGGAACAGTAAGGGGGAATAGAAATGATATTTAATATATGTTTAGTAATAGTAATAATTTTAACACTAGTAATGATTATAGGATATAATAGCTTTATAAAAGCAAACAACTCAGTAAAGGAGTCTACTTCAGCAATTGATGTATTGTTAAAGCAAAGATTTGATTTGTTACCTAATATAATAGAATGCGTAAAGGGTTATGCAAAACATGAAAAAACTACATTAGAAGAATTAGTAAAATTAAGAAATAGTTATAATAGTAATGGATTTAGTGTTTCTGAGGCTGAAAAAATAGATAAAAAATTTGTACCTATTATGGCACTTGCTGAGAACTATCCGGAGCTAAAAGCTAATGAACAATTTTTAAGTTTACAAAATAATTTAGTAGAAATAGAAAACAAAATTAATGATGCAAGACTTCAATATAATAGCAAAGTGACAACATTTAATAATTTAGTTGAATCAGTACCTTCAAATATAGTTGCAAAAACTTTTGGGTTTGAAAAACAAGAATTATTTAAAGCTAATGAAGATGAAAAACAAAATATCAAAGTTAGTTTATAAGGAATAGAGAGATCTATTCTTTTTTTTGTACTTAAAAAAAGACTATAAACAAAATTTTGATTTGCTCATAGTCTTAGTATTAGTCATCGTATTTAGATGCAATTCCAAAGTAGCTTTCCATTGTGATCCAATCTCCGCCGTTGTATAAGGCTTTTGCTAATTCTTTGCCAACGTATCTAATATGCCAAGGCTCAAAAATATAGCCTGTTTCGTTAGTTTTATTTTCTGGATATCTTATAATGTATCCATATAAATAGGCATTATTAGCAACCCATTTGCCTTCTGCGGTGTCTTTAAATGATGTTGTTATAGTGTTTAGGTCAAAGGCTAAGCCTGATTGATGCTCAGAATGTCCTGGTCTTGCTGATGATTTGTCTGCTGCTGCTTTACCTTTTTTACTTACATAGCCTTCGTATAGTTCTTTTTGATAATCATAAGAACGATAGCCACTTTGAGCCCATAAGTTTAGATTTAAGGCACTAGCATCATTTTTCATAAGAAGCCAGGCGTCATAAGCTTCTTTATTTAATGGCTCTCTAGCAAAGCCACTACTTGGAACGCTTTTAAATGTATTTTGTGGTTTCCAATCACTTGATAAAGCATAAGTCTTATTAGCTATTAAATAGCCATCAACGTAATAAGCTCCATTTTCATAAGTGATTTTATATCCCTTAGAAGAAATGAATTTATCGTTTTGATCAACTTTTTTTGTTGTCGTTGTTGTTTTTGTGGTTTTTACTGTTTTTGAAGTTGTCGTTGTTGTAGTAGTTGATGTTGAAGTTGTGGTCGTTTCAGTAGTAGTACTGGTAGTAGTTGTGTTGTTGTTAGCAATTTTGTTATTTTCTTCTTTTTGATTATCTTTTTTATCCATATAAATATTGTATGTTAGAAAACTTATTAGTGAAACTATTAAAATTAATAATATTATACACTTTGTTTTATTTTTCATTTTTCCTCTTCTTTATATATTATGTTAGAATCCTTTAAAATAGGAATACTATTGATTAATTCGTTATAAGCTTTTTCATAATTATCTGTTGCTATTTTTAAAATATTAATATTTGCAGCTTTTAGATTATCTGCTAACTTTAAGTAAGTATTTTGCTGGTTAACACTGCTTTCAATAGAAAATGCTTGATATTGGTGATGCTGACGTTTTAGTCTTTTTTCATAAATACTAGTGTCTTCTAAGTATAAAACAACATAATAAATGTTAAAGTCTAATGCGTTTAATTTTTGAACTAATCTTTCGTAGACATCATCAAATTTGTATTCTTTAAAACCTAATATGCAGTAGACTTGTTCTGTGAAGAAAGTTCTGTCAAATATTAAATTTAGTTCAGTGTCTTCTAATTCTTCCATATAGTTTAATAAGTTTAGGTACATTCTTTTGTTTTTGTCATAACCAGTTTTTGTTTTGTCTTTAATTCCAGTTAATCTGTATAGATTAGATGATGCTAAGTTATCTCTTAAAAAATTGGCCATAGTGCTTTTGCCAACGCCTTGTGGACCTTCAATAATTATTATATTTCCTCTATTTTTCATTCTTTACCTCTTCATATTTTATATTATTTTCTTTTAGAAATTCTATTATAGTTTTGGAGTCTATGCCGTAGCTGAGCTTTCGTGGGCCAATGTCTTTGCCGCCAACTGCTAGACCAATAATTTCTCCTTTAGTGTTAACAATTGGTGCTCCTTGCATACCAAGTTCTATACCATCTGACATTTCAAACATAGTGATGTGGTTTTGATCATCATAGATATTTCTTGTGATCATTGCACTTATTGGGAAAATTGGAAAGTTCATGATTTCATTTGTGGCAATTAATTCATAATTTTCTTGTTCTTTAAAGGCTTTGTACTCAGGAAATGCAAAGCCAACTATGCATACGCTTTCACCAATTTCTTTGCTTTGACAAAATTTAGGTGTTTGACTTTTGAAAGTATTTTCTTTATTTTCAATTTGAATAATTGCTAAATCTAAATATTTATGACTTATTATTTTTACTTTTCCAGGATTTTCAGCGATATCAATTAAAATATTTAAAACTGTTATTAGAGTTGTGTTTTCAATACCATATTTTTTTAAAATCTTTGTTTTTTTACGTTCGGATGTATTTTGAATTTCTGTTAATATTGGTTTAAAAACGTCTTTTAATTCATCTTGCATTGCAAATAATGAAGCAACTTTTTTAGTAGTTAGTAAATCACCATCTTCATTTAAAAGTATCGTTGTTGAAAGACTATTAATTAGTTTATGGTCATAATATAAGTAGCCAGTAGCTAGTGGTCTAACAAATTTTAGTGATTTTTTTATGGCTTTTTTAAACATTTTTATCACCAATATTATTATACTTTATTTTCAAAATAAAAGATACCTAATTATTATAAGTATCTTTAATAATTTGAAAAAGTCCATATACTTCTATGACTAGAGAAATAATCATTAGAATTACACAAAATACATCATCTATTTCTAAATAACGATTTACTAACAACGAACAGACGAGGGCGATTGCACCAATAATTAAAGTTATTATACCTTTTTTGTTTTTTTTCATGAATAATCACCCCATCCTTGCTAGCTAAATTATATCAAACAAGTGTTATTTTTTGCAATATTAAAGTTTAAAAAATCTTACTTATGATATACTATTTACAGAGGCGATTATAAATGGCAGAAATAATTAACAAGGGTGAAGTTTTTGATATGAGTCTTGCTACAAACATTATAGATATTGTCTATGTACTTGTATTTAAATCTTATAATGAAATATTTTTAAAATTAAATTATGGAACGTATGAGTTTGTAACCCTTTATAAAGAGTTTGATGATGTTTTAAAGTATGGTAAAGAGATAGTTACAATTATGAAGTATGAAAAGGATTATCCGACTTTTGATGATAAAACAGTTTATCGTAAACATTACGTTATTGATATGAATTATAATAATTATAAAAATAATAATTTGAAGTTAGTTTTAGTTAGCGATTTAAAAGGAATTTTAGAAAAGAATATGTTTGATAATCCTCGCAATAGAGATAAAACTAAAGAAATGCTTGAGGTTATTGAGTATTTATAAATTTATAATTTTGCAGTTTTTTTATGTAACAAACTTAGCACTTTGTATTGACAAGTGCCAAAAACGTGATATAATTTTTTCATGAAAGGTGGATAATAATGTCATTAATTAAAGTTAAAGAACATTTAAAACAATATGGAATAGAAAATAGAATAGTAGAACTTGATGAATCTAGTGCATCAGTTAAAGAAGCTGCGCATGCGTTACATACAACTGAAGCTGCGATAGCAAAGAGTATAGCCATGATGATTGATAATGAGCCATCAATTATAGTTCTTGCTGGAGATATGAAATTAGATAATCATAAATTTAAAGAGGAATTTCATGTAAAAGCAAAGATGCTGCCATTTGAAGAGACAGAGGAAATTGTTGGTCATGCACCTGGTGGAGTTTGTCCTTTTGGTGTAAATGAAAATGTTAAGATTTATTTAGATGAATCACTTAAAGCACATGATTTTGTATATCCGGCTTGTGGAAGCTCTAATTCAGCAATTAAACTTTCTTTAGGCGAACTAGAAAAAATTTCAAAGCCTGTAAAATGGGTAAATGTTGGAAAAGGAAAGGATGAATAGTATGAAAAAGAAAGAATTTAAAAGTTCATCAAAAAGAGTACTTGATTTGATGATAAATTCAATATACACTAATAAAGAAATTTTTTTAAGAGAATTAATTAGTAACGCTAGTGATGCTGAAGATAAACTAGTGTTTAAAGCACTTACTGATTCTTCTATAAAAACGGTATCAAGTGATTTAAAGATAGTTATTGAAAGAGATAAAGATGCGAGAATTCTTAAAATTACTGATAATGGTATTGGTATGGACGAAAAAGAATTAGAGGAAAATTTAGGTACAATAGCAGAATCTGGTTCTTTAAAATTTAAAGAAGAAAATAAAGATCAGAAGGATACTTCAATAATCGGTCAGTTTGGTGTTGGATTTTATTCAGCTTTTATGATAGCTAAAAAAGTTGAAGTGCTTAGTAAAAAATATAATTCAGAAAAAGCATATAAATGGGTTAGTGAGGGAACTGATGGTTATACAATTGATGAGTGTGATAAAGCAGATATAGGTACAACTATTATTATGCATTTAAAAGATGATACTGATGATGAAAAGTATTCTGAATTTTTAGAAGAGTATACTATTAGAAATATAGTTACAAAGTATAGTGATTATATTAAATATCCAATTATGATGGAAGTAGAAAATTCAAGACTTAAAGATGGGTCTAAAGATGAATATGAAACTTTTAAAGAAATGGTTACTTTAAATACGATGGTACCATTATGGAAGAAAGCTAAGAAAGATATAACAGAGGAAGAGTATAATAATTTTTATTCATCAAGATTTGGAGATTATGATAAACCATTAAAAGTAATTCATACTAATGCTGAAGGTTTAACTAGTTATAAAGCACTTTTATTTGTACCAAGTCATGCACCATTTGATTATTATTATAAAGAATATAAAAGAGGATTAGAACTATACACTAATGGAGTTCTTATTATGGATAAGTGTGAAGAACTCGTTCCAGAATATTATAGTTTTGTGAAAGGCGTAGTTGATACAGATGATTTATCTTTAAATATATCTAGAGAAACGTTACAAAATGATAGACATGTAATTGCTATTGCTAAAGCTTTAGAAAGTAAAATACATAGTGAACTTAAGGATATGTTAGAAAATGATTTTGAAAATTATAAAAAATTCTTTGAGGCTTTTGGATCACAAATTAAATATGGTATTTATAGTACTTATGGTATGAATAAAGATAAATTACAAGATTTATTAGTTTTCTATTCTCATGAAAAAAAAGATTTAATAACACTTGATGAGTATGTAAAGAATATGAAAGATGGCCAAGAAGAAATATACTATGCTACTGGGGAAACTACGGATAAAATAGATGGATTACCACAGGTTGAGCAAATCAAAAATAAGGGTTTTGATATTTTATATTTGACTAATTATTTAGATGAGTTTACTGTTAATGCTTTAAGAGAATTTGATGGTAAGAAATTTAAAAATGCTGCTGATAGTTCATTAGATTTAGAAACTGAAGAAGAGAAGAAAGAAATTAATAAAATTAATGAAGATAACAAAGATATGTTAAAAGAAATAAAAGAAGCAATAGGTGATGATATTGCTGATGTAAGATTTACTAAGAAATTGGTTAATCATCCAGTTTGTTTAACTAGTGAAGGTGATATTAGTGCTTCTATGGAAAAGGTTATTAATGCTATGCCTACTGATGAAAAGGTAAATGCTAAGCTAGTATTAGAGATTAATGAAAGTCATAGTATTTGTAATAAGTTAAAGGAATTATATAAAACTGATAAAGAAGAGTTAAAGAAATATGCAAAAATTTTATATAGTGAAGCTAGACTAATTGAAGGATTATCAATTGAAAATCCAACACAAATTTCTAATTTAATTTGTGAAATAATGGCAAAGTAAAGCAGTTAGCGCTGCTTTTTTTGTGAGAGTAAAAAAAAGACTAAATTAATAGCCTTTAGTTTCCACAGCAAGTACGGCGTACAGGTTTATTACAATAGCATCTACCAGTTATTTGACATGGAGTAAATTCTACTGTAACAAAGCAGCTTTCTTCGTTTAAACAAGGACAAGTGTTTTCGTTAGGTATAATTTCACATGTTCCTTCCATAGTAACTACTTCTACTTTGTTATTGCATCTATTTGTGATTTGACAACAACAATGATTATCGTTTTGAATTAGTTCAGCTAAGTGTCCGTCTACGCAAGTTTCAAATAATAGTTTTATATTTCCGCAAAAGCAATCGCTATCGTAGATGATTGGTGTACAAAATGGAGTGCCATTATCACATAGTGTTAGGGTACATAAATCATTATTTTGAATTATTTTCATTGCTTCTTGCATTTTTAATCTTGTAAAATTTGTGTTCATAATTCCTCCCACTTTATTTTATGTAAGACTGCTATTTTAGACATAATCTAAATGACCTAGTTTTTAAGCGTTAATATATTAGTGATGAATTTTTTGTTTGTAATTGATATAATATTGTTAGGAGTGATTAGGATGTATTGTACAAATTGTGGAAATAAATTAAATGGGGATGCTTTTTGTTCTAATTGTGGAAAACAGATTAAGACTCATAGTAGTTTTGGTTTTGGAGTTCTTGGTTTTTTCTTTCCGGTAATAGGACTAATTTTGTTTTGTGTATGGATTGGCAGTAGAAATAAAGATGCTAAAAGTGCAATAATTGGGACGATTATAGGTTTTATTTTGCATGTTATTTTATTTTTACTTATATTTTATTTTGCAGCTCAAATAATTGATAGTACTGATTGCTTTTCAGTTTGTAATGGACATTTTGAATATAGAGATGGTGTGTGCATTTGTCAGGATGCAGTTTATTAACATTTTATAAAAAATTAATCATTTATTTACTTTAGTGTTCTTTTGTTTTATAATAATTATCTTGTTAGGTGGTACAAAATGAAGAAAAGTAGTAGAGCACTTAATTTAATGTTTAGATTTTATAAGGAGCATAATTTTGATCCTTTTCATTTTTTAATGGTTGGAGATTTGCTTGCTAGTTATGATTTTGATGATAATTTGGTAGCTAGTGGGTATTTACTTCCTTTAATTAGAAATGGGTTATTTGACGCTTGCGAATTATCTAGTTTAGTTGGTGGGGATGTTTCTAGTATACTTTTATTAAGTACGATACCTAAAGATATGAGTGATATTAAATTAAAAAAGTTCATTTCAGATTTACCGGATAGAGTAAAGTCTTTAATTTGTGCGGATTTAATAGTTAGTTTAAAAAATGAACAGGGATTAGATTTGGATTATTATTATTTACTATTTGATGCTTTGAAAAATGATTTTGATAATTTTATTATTAATTATTTATATTTTGCTTTATTAGATTATCAAAACGGTACGGTAAGTAGTATTCCTGGGGTAAAATTTACATCGCTAAATGAAACTTTGAGTAGTTTGAAACCATATGCTTTGTTAATTGGTGATGGAATTGATTCTTTTGATAGTTTCTTTTCCGAATTATTTGTTAATGATTTTTTGATTAGAGTAGGTGTGGAACCATATAGAAGAGGTATTTCTTTAGAAGAAAGAAATAGACTTATTAGTTATGCTTTGGATGATAGTCTTTTTTATCAAATGTTTGGTGATAGAAAGATTGTACTTCTTCATGAAGATATTTATGATAGATTAGTGTGGTTAAAAATTTTGGTTAATAGGAAAGAGTATTCTTTGCTTGATATTAACAAGTACTTTAAAAATAGTGCGACTCTTTTAAATAAGAATATGAACTTTTGTTATTTTGATTTTATGCAATCTATTGATGTAAATATTGATATTGAAAAAGCAGATTTTGAAGTTGATGTTGCGTCATTGTTTTTGCCAATAATGAGTGTTAAGAGTTTATTGTTATTAAAAGATAAAATAAAAAATAAATAAGAAACGAGTGCTTCGTTTCTTATTTATTTGTGTTTTCATAGTAGTTGCGTTCTGATAATTCGTCTAATACTATATTTAAATCTTCGTCTAAAGTATCTTCATAAATTTCTTCGGCAACGTAAATTATATCTTTTAATTTTGTGTAACGACTTGGGTCTATATCAAATCTTTTTAATACTTCAATTTGATAATTTGTTAGTGTGATGTAGTCGTTAACTTTTTGGGTTTTGTACTGATCTATATTTATATCATTTAGTAAAGAGTCAATGCTTAAATTATTCATTTTCATTTACCAATTCATAAGTTGTACCACCATGATTAATAACTAGGGTACGGTTGTTAAACTTACCTAAGAATGTTTCATTTGTTTCAGTCGTAAATGTATAAGAGTTTTGGGCTATATCATAAGTAAATGAGCCAGTTAATGCTTGTTTAGAACAAACATTATCAAATATAACAAAATTAAATGTATTTTCTTGATTGTTAATTTCTATTTCAGTGGAACCTAGTGAACATGTTGTTGATTTAGCTTTATAATATACAGAATTTTCATTTCTTTTTTTCGTTGTTGTCGTTGTTGTTGATATTTGGTCCATCGGGATGATTGGGTTTTCATTTTTAATTTCAAATGGATTTGGTAAGATACCTTTACTCATTAAAAAATATATACCAAAGATAATAATGATTAGAATAAGAAGAGATGATAAAAAATTAATGATTTTATTGGCCTTCTTTTCTTGGTTTGGATCTGGTAGTTTAATTTCTTCTTCTTTAACTAATTTCTTTTTTAATTCAACATTTTCATTATTTGGTTCATTTTTCATATGAGCTCCTTTTTATACTTTTATTATTAATTGTAATTATATCATTTTTTATCTGTACAATCAACAACTGTTTTGCTCTTTAAATACGAAAAAAAGTATGGTAAAATGATTATTGTAAAGAAGGTGATAGAATGAGTGCTGTTGCGATGTTTTTAGAAGAACTGCAAAAGAGAATAGATAGTGCTGCTTTACAAAAAACAAGTTATGATAATAAGCGAAATGCTTTAATTGAAATAGATAATATTATTCTAACATATGGGCTAGATAAAAAAATGATTACTAGCGACGATTTAGGAACACTTGCTAGTACTAATATTGTTCATTTAGATAAGCTTTTAGATTTTACGTCAATTGCTACTGAACCTGGTGATAGAAATCTAATTAAGAATTATCTTGCAGTTTTAGAACTTGATAGAAGAATAAGAGGAAAATATGAAGGTGTGGAAATGGAACCTTCTATTATAAGAGCTAAAGAATATATAGATAGAGTTGCGGTGGAGGTAACTCAAAATTTGGCTGTATGTTTAAAAAAAGAAAGGGAAGTATCAGAAAGAGAAAAAGAGATGCTTGACTTACCTAGAAATGTTTTAGCTTTGTTTAAAAATGGAGTTTTGACAAAGCCAATATTTGATTTTAGTGATATTGATAAGTTGTCTCTTGGAATGCCTTCTAAAGAAAGAGGCGAATTAAAATTAGAGTTATATGTTCAAAGTTATAATTTAGTCGCTTTTAAAATGAGTAAAGAAGATGAACTTTTTTTAAATAAATTTAAAGAGATTGTAAGTACCAAAAAGAAGAAGTATGCAGATGTTTACGAAAAAATAGCTAATGAAGATATAACTTTTAATGATATGGATGCTGCTATTTCACTTTTTGAAGAACAATATGGTCTTAGTTTTGCAGATGCCAAAGGTGCGGTAACGGTTTTACTATTGGAAAAAAATATAACTGATTATGAAAATACGTTAAGAAGAGCTGATGTTCCTGAAAACTTTAAGAAGGAAATGATTCAGACAATTAAAGATGAAATGGAAAGTGTTTTGGCATTTTCTCGTAAACATGAAAAAACTAAAAAAACGGATGCTGAAGAAAATACGGAATTATCTAATAGTAAGCTTTTATTAGATGAACGCGTTAAAGAGGCTGAAAGCATTATAAAAGATGAAGATGCTTTGATTAAGAGTGTAGATGGTGAAAAACTAGGAATGTTTCTTGCTCAAAGTGCAAGTGAGGACACCAAAGAAGCCTTAACATATAGACTTGCATCTATTTTAATTAGTTTAGTTAATGTTTTAAATGCAATTAAAGATAAAGAAAAATTATTAGAAGATGATGAAAATACTTTAATAAGAGAAAGAAAAGAAACTATTAGTAAAATAAATGATTATATTGAGACTTATAGAGTATTAAGAAAACAAGAACCTTTAGAGAAAATTCCTGAGAAAGATGAAGATATCTCATTTAAAGTTTTATATTTGACTGATAATAATGGAAAAGACTATTTTTCAGCATTTACTGCTGGTCAAGAAAAAAAATATATTAGTGATGTATTAAAGTTAGTTCATAAGTTAGAACAAGGCATGTTTGTAGGTAGTGAGAAATGTGAAGGGTATAATCAGCCAATTTATAGACTTGCTTCAAAAAAAAGTAGAATTATATATATGAGATTAGCTAATAATTATATTTTGGTGCTTGCTCCTGCAATAAAAAGTGAGGAAACTAAGAGCGTTTTAGATAAAATTGTTAGAAATAGTGATAGAATTGATTATTTTATTAAAACTGCTAAAGATGAAAGTGCAGCATCAGTGTTATATGATGAACAAGCTAGTATAAGGCAGAGTTTAAAAGCAAATGATGTAGTAAAGAAGGTAATGTAATGGAAGGTAAAGAAATTTTATTACAAATTTTAAACAATGGAGCAATTGCTTCTGATTCTGCTTTGCTTGAGGGATTAAGAGAACTTACTTTAAAAATAGATAAGGAACTTGCTTTAGTTAATGAAGGTAAAGAGCATTATATTACTGTACTTAGTGACGCTATAAAAGATGGTGAGGTTTTTGATAAAGTAACTAATCTTTTGGTAGACGCAGATAAGAATGTTTTTAAGGCAAGACTAGAGTTTATAAATGGTTTAAGGGAGATAAGTGGAGAAAATCAGTTTATTTTGACTGCTGAGCAAGAAACTGAGTTAAATAAGTTTATTTTGCTTTTAAAGGAGGCCTCTGAAAAATTTAAGCTTAGACTAGACCTTATGGAAAAGGTTGATGTTTCTGAAAGTGAAGTTGAAAGAATTAAGAAATTACTTGATGCAGATGAATTATTTATGCCAGATGATTATTATGCAGCAATGAATATTGTTAGGTCGTATAATCCAGCACTAGCTGATACTAATTGGGATAAGGTTGTTACGTTTTTAAATAGTTATAATGGTGAAAAATTAAAGAAATTTTATGAAGAGAAACAAAAAGATGACGGACCTGTTAGAGCAAAATTTACTAATCCGGAAGAAGATATTTTTAGTCATAAGGATGTTTTAAAGAAACCGTCTAAACCAGTAAGCGAAATAGAAAAAATTGAAAATAGACAAAAAGTTAAAGAGATAATGGCTAGTATCGGTTTTGATTTTGATAAGTTACCACAATATTATCAAGATAAATTATTAATAGCAGATGTAAATGAACTTAAAGAAATGGCAATATATTTAAATGATAATGGTTATATAAAGAAGATAGGTATTAATAATGACAGGGGAATTTGTGAGGTCCTAACTGGAGCAAATGTTAGAGATTTTGTAAGTATTATTGATGCACTAAAAAATGGATATAAACTTCAGGATAGAGAGATTAATAATATGTTAGGTAGAGGAACTATTATTTTTACTAGAAGAGGATTTAAAAATTTTAGAGGTAATGCGAATCTTTTAACTCAGTATGGCGTCAGTTTGAATTTTATGATTTATAGAGCTATTATTTTCTTGTTTGGTAATCCTAAAAATCAAGCTAATTTACTTGAATATTTAGAGAATATGGGTATTAATTGTAAGAAATTTTTAGAAAAGTGTGGTTCTGTCTTAACTGATGGAGGAGCAAGAATAAAAGAAAATATTAATACACTTATTAATTATGGATTTAGTTTAAGTGAAAGTGATGAAAATAGTTTAAATTCTTATACTGTGTTAAAATCTAATGATTTAGCTACTGCACTTGATCAGTTTATTGAACTAGGGTTAAATGAGTATATTCATAATTCACCAACGGCTGCTGTAAAGTCTATTAAGGAGTTAATAGTTAAAAGAATATATTATGCTTTTAAAAATAATTTGCCGGTTTGGAAGACTTATAATACGGAGCAAAGACAATTAAATGGTGAAATCGTAAGACCAGATGGTTATAGTGAAGAAGAGGTTAATGCAGCTATTCCAGATCAGTTTTATTCACAAAACTCTATGTATAATAGTTGGATTGCTGAAGGAAAGACTCCTAGTGAAGAGGAGATATTAATTTTAATTGCTGATTATCCTAATTTAGAAATGCTTGAAGAGGGACATAGACTAGCTATTTATACAGATAGTAGGTTTGCTCAAATTAAGCGTAAGACAGAATTTATGTTTGGAAATAAAGTTATTTCTAGATTAAAGACTTATAGGGCATTTAATGCTTTAATTAAACACGAGGTTGATCCTAATGAGGCTTTAAAGTATGCTATAACGTATAATTCTATATTAAGTGATGGAGATTTAGAAATGATAAATAAGTCTTTATATGGTGGCAATGAGGAAGTGAAAAGCTTATGATAGATTATTTAAAGAAATATAATTTGACTGATGATGATATTAATTTATTAAATAGTCAGTTGAGTGAAGATATTAAAAATAGTTTATTTGTGATGAAAGATAATGCAGAGACTATTTTAAATTATTTAAAGGAATTAGGCGTTACTAATTTTAAAGATTTGTTACTAGAGAGAATAGATATATGTTTCTTTGATTTAAATTATTTAAAAGAAAAAATAGAAAAATATGATAAGAAATTAATTAAATTTGTTATTGATAATTCTGTAGGAGATTTACTAGATTTTGATATCTAGTATTTTTTTTATTTTCCTGTACATAATAATTAAGGGTATTAATAAAAAAATAGCACTTACTATTGACAAGTGCTAAAATAGTGGTATAATTATAATTGTGAAAGGAAGATGAGATTTATGAATTTAATCCCAAGAAATTTTTTATTTGATGATGATTTGGAGGATTTCTTTGTGACAAAACCTAGTAAAAGAGGTGAAATGAAATGTGATATTTATGAAAAAGATGATAAATATTATATTGAATTAGATGCACCTGGTTTTGATAAAAAAGACATTAATATTGAAGTAAAAGATGGATATCTTACTGTAAGAGCACATAAAAAAGAAGTAAATAAAGATGAAAAGAAGAATTATATTAGAAAAGAAAGATATTATGGTGAGTATTCAAGATCATTTGCTTTAGGTGATGTTGATATTGAAAACATAGATGCTAAATTTGAAAACGGTATTTTAAATATTACTGTTCCAAAGAAAGAACTTCCTGAAAATAAAAAATATATTGAAATTAAATAATTAGAACTAGCAAAACTGCTAGTTTTTTTCTTGACTTAAATACTAACATGACCTTATACTTTTGTTGATTGGAGAATACGTATGGGATTGATAGTAAAAAATGTTAATAAATCTTTTGGAGATAAACATGTTGTTGATAATATTTCTTTTTCTTTGGATAAACCAGGAGTATTTGGACTTTTAGGAACTAATGGTGCTGGAAAAACAACAACGATTAGAATGATTTTAGGAATTATTAAAAAGGATAGTGGAGAGATAACTTGGAATGGTAAAGCGGTTACTAGAGGTAATGTAAATTTTGGATATTTGCCTGAGGAAAGAGGGTTATATCCTAAGAGTACGATATATGATCAATTAGTTTATTTTGCTAATTTAAAAGGATTAGATAAGCGAGCAGCTGATAAGGCAGTTAAAATGTGGCTTGATAAACTTAACTTAATGGAATATATTAATAGTTCAGCCGAAAAACTTTCAAAGGGTAATCAGCAAAAAGTACAGTTTATTACGGCTATGTTACACGATCCTGATTTAATTGTTTTGGATGAACCTTTTAGTGGACTAGATCCAGTGAATACAGAAATTCTTAGTAAAATAATGAAAGATCTTGTGAAAAGTGGAAAATACATTATTATGTCATCTCATCAAATGAGTGTTATTGAAGAATTTTGTTCGGATTTAGTTATTTTAAATAGAGGGAAAACGGTTTTAAGCGGCAATTTAAAAGAGATAAAAGATAGTTATGAAACCAATAAAGTTTTAATTGAAACAACTGATGAAATAGAAGGAATACTTAAGAAACTTAAAGTAGATGTATTAGATAAGAATGATGATGAGTATTTAGTTAGTGCTGATGCTGATAATAGAAGAAAACTATTAAAGGAGCTCGTTAAAAATAATATAGATGTTAAAACATTTAAAGTGATTAAACCTACTTTACATGAAATCTTTATTGAGAAGGTTGGTGAGTAACAATGAAAGAAATGTTGATTGTTTCAAAGTTTACGATTAAGGATATGATTAAAAGAAAAAGTTTTATAGTTAGTAATATTATTTTTCTTTTAATTATATTAGTAGGGACAAATATTCCAAGAATTTTAGAAGCATTTAATAGAGATGATGAAAATTCTAGATTACTGATTGTGGATAATGATAATCTTTTGGGTGAGAGTTTGTCTGCATTAAGTGACAATAAAGATTTGGGATATGAAATTAGTTTTTCAAGTGGCGAATTTTTAAAAAGTGATGCTCAAAAGGCACTGGATAATGATGAGTATGATGAGATTATAAGTTTTAAATTGGATGGTAAGAAAATATTGTTTGAGGATTATCAGACCGATATGAATTTATCTTCTACTAATACTGAGGTTATTGTTAATCAAATTACTAGTATTTATTACAATAAGAAGTTAGTAGATTTAGGGCTTACTAGTAAACAACTTGAAGATTTAGATGTAGGTTTTGAACTTAATAATAATCATTTATCTAATTCGGATAGTGGCAATAGTACATTTGCGATGATGATGTTTTCAATAGTGCTTTTTTATGCAGTTTTCTTTTGTGCTAGTCAGGTTTCTTCTTCAGTTACGACTGAAAAAACCTCTAAGATTATTGAAAGTTTAACAACATCAACTAGTCCTAAGAATATTGTTTTAGGAAAAACTTTAGGAGTAGGTGTAACTGGTTTAATTCAGTTAGTTGTATTACTTGGGTTTGGAATTATATGTGCTAAAATGTTTTTACCAAGTGAAATTTTACGTGGGGTAATTAATTTAAGTTCTATTAATTTTGCCGTATGGGTAATTATAGTTTTATATTTTGTTTTGGGTTATGCTTTATTTGCATTAATATTTGCGCTTACCGGATCTTTAGTACAAAAGCCTGAGGATATACAAAGTGCTAATAGTCCGGTTTCAATGCTTTCAGTTTTTGCGTTTTATTTAGCTTATTTTTCTATGATGAATCCAAAGAGTAATGTAAGTGTTTTTGCTTCGTTGTTTCCATTTTCTTCACCATTTAGCATGCCTTCAAGATATATGCTTGGGATAGCTAATGCATGGGATGTAGTTATTTCAATTGGCTTATTAATTGTAATGTGTGTGATTATTGGATTTGTATCAGTCAAAGTTTATTCTAATGCGATATTAAATTATGGCAGTAAATTTAGTTTAAAAGATATAGGTAAGTATTTGAAACAAAGATAAAATACTTATTTAAATAGTAAAATGCAATTTACGGAAAATTGCGATAATATCAGGAGA
>JAUNFS010000037.1 GCA_030524925.1 bacterium
CTACGATATTTTTGAAACATAAAAGTTGCATTTTACTATTTAAATAATATTTTTTTGCTTTTTTATTGACTATTTCTGGCGTTTTGTGGTACTATATAGGTCCAAATGGATACTATATAATGTGTCAAATTTGACAAAATGCCCTTTTTATGCTATAATTTAGGTGTAATTGAGGGTAATGGGGGTTTTATTTATGAAAGGATTTATTTTAGATTATATCAATGAAAATGAGTATAAGAAGTTAGAAAGAGCATTAAAGAAATATAATATGCTTGCTTTTAAAAAACTTAACTTTACTTACTATCCAGCACTTAGAAGTGGAGATTTTGTTGGAGAATTAGTTTCTAAGAATAAAAAAGCTGGTACAAAAACATATGAATTAAAATTACCAAGTGATCATATGTTTAGTCAGGTACATGGTGATATTAAATTACATTATATTGTTTATGAAAAAGAAGGCGTAGTTATGCTTGATACACTAACGCCATCTGATATATTACTTGAAGGACATATGGCAGAACTTACTACTTATAAAGGTGTTATGATTAGTAAGAATAATGCTGAAAAAGATATGTTTAAAATTGATTTACTTAATATGTTACAAAACAAGTAATCATACTTGTTTTTTTAAACCAATGGAGGATAGAAATGTTTAAATTATTTAAAAAGAATGATGCTAGAAAAGTAATTATTCCAAGTGATTATGGTGATATTAAAAGAGTATATACTTTTGATAGAGAAAATCTTAAAGGATATTTTCCTATTGTTATGGATATGATACAAGCTTTAAAGACTAAATATCCTAATATAGATACTAGTATTTTTGAAGAAAGAGTACAAAGTCTTACTTTTTATGATATGACTTTCATTAAAAAAATTGCTGATAAGATACTACCACAGGGAATGTTACGATCTAACTATAATGTGGTTAGTAATGAAATAAAAGTTTATGATAATGCAGATTTTTTAAGTGTTTATAAGCTTTTATTAACTTGTGCTTCTTTTAGAAGAGATGATGCTGGAGCTTATAGTGGACTTACTTTCTTTGAGAATAAGGGTAAGATTCATAATGTAGCAATAGGTGATGGTTATAGGGCGGTATTATGCGAAAAAATATTTGGTAAGCGCAGTGATAGTTATGCTAAACTTATTTCAGAGTGTGCTGAATATTTAATTGGTGAAGAAGAAATGATGAATTTATTCTTTAGAGCTGATTTTAAAAATTTTGTTTTAAAAATGGAAGAGTTTGATCCATCGTTTGTTAGTGCTATGGGAGCTATTGATGAATTAAATGAAAGCTTTGCAATTAGTAAAATGCTTGTTAGTGAAAGTGAGGTAAGAGCAGTAAATAGTTATTTTAAAGAATTAATTAATAAGAAAAGTGCTAGTGGCAGTGAAGAAGATAAAGCTAAAGCAAGTAAGTTAATTAGTGAATTAGATGGCTATTTAGAGAGTGTTAAAGATATTAACAAGATGAAAGAATTTAAAATAATGCAATAAAAAAGTTCAATTTGTGTGTTGAACTTTTTTTTAATTTTCATCTTTTTCATTAAGTTGTTTTAATATTTTGTTTTGAGTAGCAATTATTTTTATCATTTCATTATGTAGTTCTTCTAAAATTAATTCACTTTTTAAGTCAGTTTTATAATCGTTTGAACTACGCATACGATCTTTTTTTGCTTCTCTATTTTGACTCATCATGATGATTGGAGCTTGAAGGGCAGCTATGCAAGATAATATTAAGTTTAATAAGATAAAAGGGTAAGGATCTTGGTCTTCTAGTATATATAAATTTAGTAGGATCCATAGAACTAAGAAGATTATCATACCAATTATAAATTTCCAACTACCAGCAACTTCAGTTATTTTATCTGCTAGTTTATCACCGAAAGATCTGCTTTCATCGCTTTGTTTATCAACATCTACAGCAATAGGTTCGTCAATGAGCATGTTGATAAGTTCTTCTTCATCTAGAGCATTTAATTCTTTTTTTAGAAGCATTTGAACTATTTCTTTTTTAGTTTTTTTATTTTCCATATTTTTTTATCACCTTAACAGAATTATATTATGATTAGATTTTTTTATCAAGGCTATTTAACAAAAATATTTCTTGCATTATCAGTAATTATATATTAAAATTATATTGTATATTGAGGTTTGATAACTATGAAAAAAAGAACCATTTTTTTGATATTTATAATAGGATTATTTTTAATTTTAAATATGAATGTATTTGCAGATGATGCAACTGCTGAGACTTGTAGAGGGTTACTTGGCGATAAAGTAATGAATGATTTAGAAATGATTTTAAAATATGTTAGAATTTTTGGACCAATTATTGTTGTGGTTTATACAACTTATGATTATATTGCAGCAATAATTAATAAAGACGCTGATGAGTATAAGAAGGTTAATCAGAAGCTTATCACAAGGTTAATACTTGTAGCGGCATTGTTCTTTTTACCTATTTTATTAAATCTGTTGTTATCATTTATTAATGATGCCTATACAACTTGTATAAGTTAGGAGGGATAAGCAATGGGATATTGGATTAGTGATGCTTTTTATGGTATCCTTCTTACTTTAGATTATATTGTTTATATATGTATAAATTTTAGTTATCAGTTATTTGAAGTAGTAAGTAAAGTTGAAATATTTAGTAATGATGAACTTGCTTTAATAACTAGAAGAGTTTATATGATTTTAGGAATAGTTATGCTATTCGTTTTTGCGTATAATATTATTTTAGCTATTTTAAATCCTGATACAGTAAATGGTAAAGACGATAAATCTTTTAAGGGAATGGCTAAGAATTTAGTTGTTTCTATAGTTTTATTAATTACTTTTCCATTAATTTGTAGATATATGCAAGTTTTTCAAAATCATATTGTTGAAGATAATACATTAGGTAAGATAATTACAGGTTCTACTGTCGGGTCTGACTATACAAAAAAGGCAGCATTAGAGGTGCCAGTAACAATTTTTACAGCGTTTTATCATCCACTTAGTGAAAATGGAGAAGCAGTAACATTGTTTGAGTGTCAGCATCAAGGCGAATCTAGTTATGTAAATGATGCTGGAAAAACGGTCGAGCTTACTAATATTGGTACTGCTGAACTTTGCGACAGATATGTTGAACTTGCGGAAAAAGCGGCAACAGGAAATATTTTTGATTTAAATAAATTTATGAATAATAAAGAGTTAAAACATGGCATAGCTGATGGTAAAATGGAGTATTTATGGTTAGTTAGTACGATAGCAGGTGGATTAGCAGCTTATATGTTCTTATCTTTCTCTCTTGATTTGGGTGTAAGAGCAGCGAAGTTAGCTGTATTAAAGTTAATTGCACCGGTACCTATTTTTGTTAAGGTCTTCCCAAAACAAAAGAGTATTTATGATAAATGGCAAGGGGAGTTTATCAAAACTTACTTACAAGTTTTTGAAAGAATTATAGTTATTTATTTTGCAATAGAGGTTATTAGTTTTGTTCGTAAAATAGATTGGAAAGCTGGTGGGGGAGGATGGTTTATAAACTGTATTGCTTCCGTTGTTATAATCTTAGGTGTTTTAAAATTTGCTAAGGAAGCACCAAAATTATTA
>JAUNFS010000004.1:0-45295 GCA_030524925.1 bacterium
TTTGGTAAGAAATAAATACAATAAAGGAGGAGTAAAGAGTGGGAAATAATAATTATCTGATACCAGCAAACTCTAAGAAGTCTATGCTGATACTAGGATTATTTAATATGACTGATTTAATAATATTTGGTACAGGTATTGTGGTTAGTTTTGTACTGATGCTTAGTATACCAACTAATGATGTTAAGACTGCGGCTATGATTCTTAGTCCAGCACTAATATGTACGTTTTTAATAGTACCGCTTCCTAATCAACATAATGTAAGAACGTTTATTAAAAATGTATATATGTATTATACAAATCGTCGTATTTATTATTGGAAAGGTTGGTGTAATAGTTATGGCAAGACAGACAGCAAGTAAGTATTCAGAGGATTGGGTACCAGTTAAGGCAATTCAAAATGGAATGATTATTTTAAATAATAATTATTATGTTACGGGAATAAAAGTTGAACCTAAAAATATCTTTATTTTAGATTATCAAACTCAAAATAATATTATTTTTAATTTTAGAAATTTCTATAATGTTATTGATTTTGAGTTTTGGCTTGTAGTTGCTGATAGACCAGTTGATATTAAACTTTATTTATCACAGTTACAGTTACAGTATGACTCTGCTCCTAATCAAGCTATTAGAAAGTTAATTAATCAAGATATTCAAAAGGCTGAGCTATTTAGTGGTAGTGCGATAAGTGCTGTTGATACTGAATATTTTATATTATTTAGAGATAAGAAGTTAGATGTTGTTCAAAAGAGGGTACAAACTTTAATTACTAATTTAGCAAGTACTGGTTTGAATTCTAGACAAACTAGTGATGATGATTTGAAATTCTTGTTGCAGAATTTTCTTAATGGGGGAGCAAAAAATGAATATGGGACGGTGATGAGCAATGTCTAATACATTTAAGAGTGAGATTGCCCCAAAGGGTTTAAAGTTTGATGTTAATGAGTTTATGGTAAGCGATAAGTATGCTACTATTCTTACTGTAATTAGTTATCCAAAGGTTATTGGACCTGGTTTTTTGTCAAATATTACTAATTTGCCAGGCGTTAAAGTTGTTGTTAAACATATTCCAATAGATTTTTCTACGATGAGTAGAATGATTAATAAGGAAATTGCTGATTTAAAAGAAAGATATCAGCATGAAAATGAACGAACTTTACAAGAAAGAATTCGTCAAGATTACGAGTCTTTGGAGTCTTTTGTACAGATGCTTGCAGCTACTCAGTCAAAAATCTTTGATTTTCAAATGCATATTATGCTAACAGCTGATACTAAGGAAGAGTTAGAGAATAAGAAAATGCAGGTAAGAAACTATTTAGATGCAATGGGAATGCGTGGTATTCCAATGATGTTTGAACAGGAAAAAGTTTTAAAGTCTATGTTACCAATTTTTCCAAAGCAGGATATTGAAGAGAGAGTTGGTATTCCAATTCCAAGTCCAACTATTGCTGCTATGTATCCATTTGTGTTTGATAGTATAAAGGATCCAGGTTCTAGTACATTACTTGGTGTAGACTTTTCTGGTGGTGTTGTTTTATTTAATCAATTCTTATATCAAACTAAGAAAGAGTTTAACCGAAATAATGCGAATATGATTATTCTAGGTACTTCTGGTAGTGGTAAATCTACTTCTGCTAAGTTAATGCTTCGTACTCATATTAGAAATGGCTGCAGAATAGTAGCAATAGATCCAGAGGGCGAACTTGGTGAAATGACTAAGAACTTTGGAGGAGATTTTATTGATCTAGGTAAAGGTGGCCAGTTTGGTATGATTAATCCTTTAGAGGTTATTTTGGATGCTGATGAAGAGGAACTTAGTCAAGGTTTAGGTTATACAGTATTAACTAGAACACTTCAGTCTTTAAAAGCTTTCATGAAATATTATTATCCTTCTATTGAAGAAGATGTTCTTGCTATGTTTAGTGAGGTCGTTCAAGATACTTATAAGAGATTCAATATTGATTTTAATACAGATTTTAGTAAATTTACTAGTAAAGATTTTCCAATTTTTGATGATGTTTATGCAACTATTAAAGGTAAATTACTTTCAATGCCAGAAGCTACTAGAGAAAAAGATGTTATGGAAAGACTAGAGCTTAGAGTTAGACCATTTGTTAAGGAACTTAAATTCTATTTTAATGGTCATACCACAATAGAAGCTAAGAGTGATTTTATTGTATTTAATATTCGTGAACTAATGAATAGTGACGAGAATATTAGAAATGCCCTTTTCTTTAATATCTTAAAGTATGCTTGGGGATTATGTTTGGATAAGAGTACTAATACAGTTATGTATGTTGATGAGGCTCATGTATTATTATCTAGTAAAAATGAGCTTGGTGCTGAGTTCTTAGCACAGATTCAAAGAAGAAGTAGAAAATATAATACGGGTACAATTATTATTACGCAGCAGCCAACTGATTTTGCAGCCGAAAATGTTTTTGTTCATGGTAAAGCAATCTTTGATAATGCTGCTTATTATTTAGTAATGGGACTTAAGAAACAGGCTGTTGAGGATTTATCTAGATTGATAGATTTAAATGATAATGAAAAAGAAAGTATTAAAACGTATAGTCAGGGTGAAGCATTGTTTGTATGTGGAAACCGTCGCATGCGTATAAATGTGGTTTTAACGCAGGATGAACTTGATTCATTTGGTACTGGCGGAGGACTATAAAAAGTTTAGGCGGTGATAATTATGGCGAGAAGCTATGATTTATTAAAAAAACTATTAAAAATGGGTATTTTATTAATACCTTTCTTTTTAATAGTGTTTTTTAGTTCTATAAGAAGTGTTTCTGCTGCTTATTTTAGGTATGCTGATTTTGATTTTGATGTTTTTGCTAAACAAAATTTAGGATATTGGACTTATGTTTGTAGTGATAATAGTACAAGTGAAAGTGAATTAAAGGAGTGTCAAGAAAAGATACTTGCTAGTCAAAAAAAATTTTATGTTAGGTTATATAAATTACTTGCTAAATATCAAGCAAAAGGAATGTATATTGATGATAAGATTATTATTATGACTTCGTTTTTTGAACTTGATCCAGATATGTTTGCAGATGATCCATCTAATTATCAGGATGTCACAAGTTCTAATGGATTACCTTATTCTGGTGATGATAGTGATGATGCTTATGATATTGATAATGATTATAGTGCTGAGTATTGGGAAAATGAAACTGATACAATAAAGTTATTATTAAAAGCAATGGTTGGTTATAAGGCTTATTGTTATGGAATTTATCCAGCTAGTACAAAAGAAAATGACGATGGTTCTATAAGTTATACTTGTGATGGTGGGGGCACCTTAGTAGGTGACCAGTGTGAAGAGCTTGTTAGAACTAGTGAGATTGGTTTCTGGGAAAAGATTATGATTAAAACTGGAGCTAAATCATTTTTTGGAATAGCAGCTGAAGAAGAACAAAAGTGTATTCAAGAGGTTCAGAGTAATCCTAAATATACTTCTCATAGAATAGATGCATCTGATACTAGAGAAGTAACAGTAAATAAGTACTGGGAGTTTTTGATTAAAGGTGATTATTTTGATAAGAAACCGCATTTAAGTAATCATTATTATAAAATATTAGATGTTACTGGTCATAAAAAGAATACAGAAATTACTGATAGTGAAAAAGAAACTTATAGTGAGGAACTAAAAGAGGCTAGAACCGAGATAGTTGATTATATTAAAGAGTTACTGGATAATTATGGTAATGATGATTATATGGTTAACTTTGTTAGTGGGGTCGGTGGTGGATCGTTTTGGTGGCCAATAGGTTCAGCTGAAACCACTGAAGAAGGTGGAGTGCTTTTTGCTAGTGGTGAACCGATGAGGTCGGTAATAACTAGTTATTTCGGACTTAGAGATGCTCCTACTGAGAATGCTTCTACTAATCATGGGGCGATAGATATCGGACCTTCTGGTTATGAAATTGGTACCGTAAATGTTATTGCTTCAAGAGATGGGATTGTTGCTGATGTGCATACGGGATGTATTTCTTATGGTGAGTCTTCTTGTGGTACTGGTTTAGGTAATTATGTTTTGATTAGTCACTCTGATGGAATGTATACAATGTATGCTCACATGCATCAAAATTCGGTAACTGTTACTAGTGGTGAAAGTGTAAGACAGGGGCAGGTTATTGGTAAAGTTGGAAGTTCTGGTGTATCTACTGGACAGCATTTGCATTTTGAAGTTAGAACAGATATTAATACTAAAGTAGATCCACTTAACTATGTAGATATGGCTAATCCAAGACCGGCAGCATCAGCTGGGTCAAGTAATATTACTGAGTTTATTATAAGTTTTGAAGGCGGAGATACTGATGGAACAACTTATACAGTAATTTGTCCGCCGGGAGATATACCAACGGTTGGTCATGGTATAACGTTAAAAAATAATTTAGATTTGTTTGCTAAGTATGGTTTATCTTTAAGTAGTACAAATGATTATTATAATTATTGTGGGCAGGAGATGGATAAATCAATAATAGATAAAATATACTATGATAGAGTTGAGATTGATAAAGAGTCTATATCTGCTTATTTAGTTAGTAAAGGATTAAATTTAGCAGATTATCAACTTGATGCTTTAATAAGTTTAAAATATAATCATGGAAATATTAATGGATTTGTAGATGCTTATCAAAGTTATGGAGCTACAGAAGCGTTATGTACTAATTGGTGGAATGATTATGCAGTTAATAAAGGAACTAGTGCAGAAGCTGGTCTTAGAAAAAGAAGAAAACAAGAATGTCAGTTATTCCTTCATGGATATTAAGGAGATGCTTTATGAAAAATAAAAAAGGGTTAATTATTGCGATAGTATCTATTTTGTGTTTAGTTTTTATTGTTAGTTATTTTGCTTTATTTAAGAGTAATAAGACTAATAATAAAAACTTAAATACAAAAGTTAAATTAACAACTAATTATTCTATGTTTTTTACAGTTAGTGGGTGTATTAATACATACTACAGTTATGTTGGTAAACTAGATGGTGAAAACGTTATTAAATTACTTAATTCTGATTATATAAAAAATAATAAGATTAATAAAAATAATGTGTTTGATAAGATAACTAGTTATGAAAATAATATTGTAACTTTTAAAGCTAAAAAAATGTATGAGGCAATGCTTAATAGTAAAATAACTGTTTATTATGTTTATGGTGATGTATATCTTACTACTGTTCAGGGTGATGAAAAAACAGGTGATGCTTATTTGGAAGTGAGAATAGATAATTCTAATAGACTGTTTGATATTACTCCAATAAATAAAGATTTTTATGAGGAGGTTATAAATGGACAAAATTAATTCAGATAAGGTATCATTAATTGTTTGGGGGATAGTTTTATTATGTGCAATTGTTTTTGCAGTCATTTCAAATAAAGAAAGTTTTGATAGTAGTAATTATGATGGTAATAGTTATTCATTTTTACATGATTATGAAGTTAATGAAGTAGTTTATATGAGTGTTGATGATGAAGCAATGGCTAGAAAATATTTAGGTGAGTTTGTGAACTTAGTGATTTTTGATAGAGAAGCTGCTTATGCTTTAATTGATGATGAGTATAAAGAAGCAAAGTTGCCAACGATAGAAGATTTTAATAAAAAGATTGATTCTATTAATTCTACTAATTTTAGGAAGGCTAAAGTTACTAGTTATACGGTTAAAAAGGCTAGTAATTATAAACTTTTTTATGTTATAGATGGATCAGATAATATTTTTGTTTTTAAAGAAAATAGTATAATGAATTATAGTGTTTATTTAGATAGTTTTACTGTTAAAAAGTAAGAAAGGAGGTGCCTTTTATGGGAGATGAAGATGTATATCAAGCGCAAAGTAATGGTTTAATACCTGAAGAAGTAGAGCAAGTTAACGCTGGAAAAGCAAAGAGTCAAGATGAAAAAAATAGTGAAAATAATGCAAATAATATTAGTAATGCTGCTAATGTTGCTATGAAATCTGGAGTTCCAGTTGCGATGGCTGTTGGAGCTGCTGTAAAAGGTGCCGATAAAATTACTGGTGGAAGAGTTTCTAAAACTGCTGGTAAGGTTTTAACTAAGATTAATAAAGTAAATCCGATGGGTAGAATGATCCAAGGAGCTTCTAATAAACTTAGCGAAAGTGGTGTTAGTGATGCAGTTGGAGCAGCAACAGCAGTAGATAAAAAAGAACAAATGCAAAAAGCGGTTTCTGCTGGAACTAAAGGATTAAAAACTGTAACACAGAAGCCAAGTGAAGAAGAACGAGCTACAATTAAGGGATTAAAACAAGAAGAAAAAGATACAAAAAAAGTAAAAAGAAAGAGTTTATTAAAAAAAATAATCACTAGACCAATAAAAATTGCATTAATTATTGGAGCTTTTGGATTTCTCTTTTTTGCTTTTGTAATATTATTAATTGTTTTAAGTCCAAATTTAGGTAGTATGCTTGATTTAACTAGTAAGGGTTCTAATAATAGTGGAGTTAGTACGATAAATCAAACTAGTGATACTTCACTTTCTAGTGATGAGGCTTCTGCTTATGATTATCCTGGTGCTAGTGAGAGTGATGAACTTACTGGAGAGTCACTACTTAGTAAGATTGGTGCTGATGGGATAGCTGAGCTTGAAAGTAAAATCAAAAGTGCAGTAGGAAGTGGTTGCACAGGTAAAAGTGTGGCAAAAGCTGCAATAGCACTTATAGATGGTTTGCATGCAAAAGGGATCAGAATACCATATTATTATGGTGGAGGACATACTTTGAATAATAAACTAGTTGATCCTGAGTGGGGAAGTAAGACTAGTGCTAGTCAAGTAACTCCTAAAGGGAATGTTTACTATTATAAAGGGCTTGATTGTGGAGGATTTATTTCTTGGGCTATGCAAGCAGCTAATGTTAATGCAGTGTTTGCAATATCTACTGTTTTAAATAATGATACAAAGATATCATTTGCTAGTTTAAGTGCTGGTGATGTTGTAGGTAATAATAGTCATGTTATGCTAGTTTTAGAAAATGACGGTAATACTTTAACGCTAGCTGAAGCTACTGGTGGCGGAGTACAATACTCTAAAAAAACTTATGCACAGTGTTCTGATTATAATGCGATAGATATGGATGCATATTATGCTGCTAATTGTAAGAATAGTGGGGTAAGTGTATGATGAAGAAAATAATACTTTTAATTTGTTTAGTTTTACTTACTGGATGTAGTGCTAATTATAATTTAGTAATAGATGAGAATATATATCATGAAAGTTTAGAAATAGCTAATAGTAATTATGATGATACTTATAAAAGTCAGATAGAAAATGCTTTTAATGCTAGTATGCCAGCTGATATAAACTATTATGATCCTGTAAGTACTCATAAAGTAGATGGAATAAATTACTATACTATAGAAAAGAATATTGATGATTCAAATTTAGGAATAACTTATAAATATGATTTTTATTATGAAAATTATCAGAATTCTACTATAGTTAAATTATTTGATCCTAAAAGTGAGTTACTTCAAAATAATAATATAGTTTCTTTGAATGCTACTGCTGATTATAAAGTATTTTTAAAGTATCCAGAGTTAGATAAATTAAATATTAAAATTACTACTAATAAGAAAGTTTATACGCATAATGCTGATAGAGTAAGTGGTAATGATTATTATTGGATAATACTTAAGGATGATAGTACTAGTAAAAAAATTAATTTTAGTTATGATAAATATGAGGATAAGAAGAATGTTGTAGAAGAAAAGAGTAATAAAATTATATATATTATTCTTGGTGGTATATTATTTGTGGGATGTTTGTTTTTATTTATAAAGATTAAAAATTCTAATAAATAAACTAGTAATTAGGAAGTTTTATGTTATAATTATTAAAGGAGTGAGCGAAATGAGATTTAGAGTAACTGCTAAGGATTTAACTATTTTTATTATATTTTGTGTGGTTTTACTAATTTTATCGTCACTTGCTGTACTTAATGTGACTAGTTTATTAAATACAACAGAGTTTTATGGTCTTAATTTTTTAGATGGTTTTACTAAAGATTATATAGCCCCAACTTTATTAGTGTTTTTTGCAGTTTTAATTTCTATTTTCTTTAGTGTTTCTTCTTATATATTTGAAAAAGAGGATGGTAAAGGTTTTGGACTAAAGATTGGTGAAAAAAATGAAAAAGGTTATAGTAGATGGTCTAAGGCTAGTGAGATAAAAAAGGATTTTGGTGTTGAAAAAGTAGTTATTAAAGAGCAAGAGGCTAAAGCTGCTGGAATACCACTTATTAATGATGGAAAGAATATGTGGGTTGATAATGGTGATTATCATACTTTAGTTATAGGAGCTACTGGTTCAGGTAAAACAAAATGTTTGGTAGATCCTCAGGTTGAATCTCTTGCACGTAAGGGTGAGTCTATGATTTTAACTGACCCTAAGGGAGAGCTTTTTAGAGATCATTCGGAGATGCTTCGTTCTAGGGGATATAAGATTATTGTACTTAACTTTCGTAATCCTAATATGGGAAATGCTTGGAATCCATTAACACTTCCATATAAGTTATATAAAAGTGGTAATACGGATAAAGCTACTGAGTTATTAGATGATGTTGCACTTAATATTTTGTATGATCCAGAAAATAAGAATGAGCCGTTTTGGGAAAAAAGTGCTGCTGATTTCTTTTCAGGGCTTGCTTTAGGATTATTTGAAGATGCTAAAGAAGATCAAATAAATTTAAATTCTATTAATTATATGTCTACTGTCGGTGAAGAGAATTTTGCGACAAGTAATTATACAAAAGAATATTTTTTACTTAAAGGTGAGAATTCTAGTGCTTATGTTTTTGCATCAAATACAATAAATGCCCCAACTGAGACTAAGGGTAGCATTTTATCTGTATTTAGACAAAAGATAAGATTATTTGCTTCTCGTGAGCAATTGTCAGAAATGCTTTCATATAGTGATTTTAATATGGAGGATATTGGTAAACAGAAAACTGCTGTTTTTATGGTTATTCATGATGAAAAGACTACTTATCATGCACTTGCAACTATCTTTTTAAAGCAAGCCTATGAGACACTAATAGATGTTGCTCAAAATAGTCCAAAGGGTAAGTTACCTTATCGTACGAATTTTATATTAGATGAGTTTGCTAATATGCCGCCTTTAAAGGATGTTACAACAATGGTTACAGCAGCAAGAAGTAGAGCAATTAGATTTACATTTATTATTCAGAACTTTGCTCAGTTAAATGATGTATATGGTAAAGAGCAAGCAGAAACTATTAGAAGTAACTGTGGTAATATTATTTATTTAATTACATCAGAACTTGCGGCTTTAGAAGAAATTAGTAAACTTTGTGGTGAAGTAAAATCTAAGGATAAAGAAAAGACGGCTTCTACACCGCTTATTACTGTAAGTGATTTACAAAAGTTAAAATTATTTGAAGTTATTATATTAAGATCAAGATTAAATCCATTTAGAACTAAGTTAGCTCCAAGTTTTGAAATTGATTGGGGTAACGATAAATATGGAAATGGCTCTTTTGTAGAAAGAGAGAAAAGACCAATTGATTTATTTGATATTAAAGAATTTGTAAAAGTTAAAAAGAGAAATAAATTATTTGAGGCTTTAGATAAACCGAAGGATATGACACCAACTCCAGTTCCTAAAATAGAAGAAGAGAAGAAAGAGGAAGAATTAAGTAATAATAAAGCTGTAGCTTTTAATCCTTTTGCTAGTAAAATTGAAACTATTAGTAAACCTACTGATAATGCAGTTTTAGAAGATAATTATATGAGTAAATTAGATGAAATAAGTAAAATGGATAAGGAAGCTGCAAAGGAAGATTTTGCACCTTTGGAAGAAAAAATACCAGCAACACCTTTTGTGGATCCTATTAATAACTTATTTAAAGAAAATTCTATAGAGGAAAAGAAGGAAGAGCCAAAGGTTGAACCTAAATTTAATGTTGATGATTTAGTTAAAAGAATAGATGCTAAAATTGCAGAGCTGGAAGCTAAAGAAAAAGAAGAAGCTTTAAATGAAAATAAAATAGAGTCTTCAATTAAGGAAGAAGAAACAAAGAAAGAAGAACCTATTGAAAGATTTGATTTAGATAGTTTTAAAGAAGAAACTGAAAAAGATAAAGAAGAACCAATTGTTAATGTGGATAATGATAGTATTGTAGTTGGTGATGATAATACAACTGATGATCAGTACTATGATGACTTTTTTGGAGATGATGAATAGAGCTTAGGCTCTTTTTCTATGCAAAAAATTATTTGTTTCATAAAATAAGATATGAAAACAATAAGTAAAAAAGATTATTTTGGTGATGGGATGTTTATTAATTTAGATATTTATGGTAGTGCTTATGAAAACTTACTTCTTAATCATCAAAAATATTTTAAAAAAAATAAAAAATATTATATATATTGTCAGAAGGGATTTAAAAGTAAGAGAGTAGCTAGCATTTTAGAAGCTTATGGTTATGATGTTATTAGGGTGATAAATTAAAAATACATTAACTTGCTTTTTACTCTTTTTTATGATATATTATTCTCACATAAGAAATTATGTTCTGATATTTATATTAATTAAATACAATTAGTGTATAAATATTGGTTAAAAAAGCTGGCGATTCCGGCCATAACAGAGAACTTAAAAAAGCGGCGATTCCGGCCATAACAGAGAACTTAAAAAAGTAAAACTAGAGAGCAGACTCTAGTTTTTTTATATATTATAGTTTATAATATAATTGAGGGTGAGGAAGATATGAATAATATAATATTAGTAAAGGTAGATACTAACTATTGTAACTATTTGAGAAAATACGATAGTAAAGTACCTTATAATTATGATGAAAAAAAGGATAGACCTTTTGTTGGTGTTTTGTTTAAGGTTGAAAAATTTAAGTATTTTGCACCTCTGTCAAGTCCTAAGAAAAAACATCTTATGATGCATTCTACTATTGATTTTTTGAAAATAGATGGTGGTAAATTAGGTGCTATTAATTTTAATAATATGATTCCTGTTACGGATAATAATATTATTAAGATTGAGTTAAATAAGCCTGGGAAGAATTTGGCAAATGAAAGGTATCTAAAATTGTTAAAAGAACAATTATATTGGTTAAATAGAAATGATGCTAAATTGTTTGAAAGCTCTAGAAAGTTATATAACAAATATATTTCTGGAACACTAAATTCAAGAATAGCAAAACGCTGCTGTAATTTTATATTGTTAGAACAAAAGTGTTTAGAATATAATGAGGTTAAGGTTGTTTAAAAATGTGGGAGTGATAGTAATGGATTTTGTAAATGACAGTAATTATTTAGATCAACACTTTTTAATTGATGAAAAGATTATTAATGACTTTATTAGTTTAGGTAGTTTTAGTAAAAAAGATACAGTGTTAGAAATTGGTCCTGGCAAGGGAGTTCTTACTAAGAAAATAGCACCACTTGTAAAGAAATTATATGTACTAGAAAAAGATGAAAGATTAATTCCTTATTTAGATGAGATACCTAATATTGAAATAATTTTAGGGGATGCTGTTAAGTGTGAATATCCTAAAGTTGATAAGATTATTACATCACTTCCTTATAGTATTATTGAGCCGTTTATAAAAAAATTAATTAAGATAGACTTTAAAGAGTTATATTTACTTATGGGTAGTAATTATATTAATAATTGTATAGAGAATAAAATATCTTATTTAACTTTACTTACTAATATATATTTTGATGTTAAGAAGATAGAAGATGTACCAAAAGAGTGTTTTAAGCCGGAGCCTAGAGTAATGTCTTCTTTAGCAGTTTTAACACCTAAAAGGGAATGTTCTAATATAGATATGTTCTTTAAGTGTTTATATAGTTTAGATGATAAATTAATAAAAAATGGTATGATGGAAGCATTTATTAAAGTTAAAAATATTACTAAAAGAGAAGCTAAAGAGATAATTAATAATTTAGATATAGATAATAAAATACTTGGTAAGAAGTTTTTAATGATAACTAATGAAGAGTTAAATATAATATATGAAAAAGTAAATGGAGTAGTATAAATGAAGAAATATAAAGGGAATATATTAGGAGTTATAGTATTTTTAATTATAGTAGTAATTGGTATAACACTTGGAATAAAATTAGCTAAGAAGAATAATTTAGAGATAGTAAATATATTAAATAAAATTAATATTAGTATCTTTAATGATGAGGAGGTTAAGTATACTGATTTAAGTAAAATATTAAAAATAGATGAGATTTGTGGTAGTGATACAGGTATTTGTGATAAAGATTTAAGTTACTTAAAGATAGATAATGATAAGTATAAATTAAAAGTATATCTTAATTTTGATAATTTAGAAAGCAGTAATTATATTATTTTTAATAATAAGAAAATAGATAATTTAAGTAATATAGATAATTTATATTTGCTTGGTGATAAATATTTATTATTTACTAATAGTGATGCTGATAGTGATACTTATAAAATATATGTTTATGATGTAAGTGGGAATTTAGTAAAAGAGTTAGATGCTTATTATGATGAAAAGAGTATTAGTTTAGTTGATAATGTTGTTTATTATAACTATTGTGAAAAGAATGAAGATGAAAATATACTTTATACTTATGGGATAAGTAGTAACAATGGTGTTAGTACTTATGAGATTAATAAAGAAGAGAATAAATGCTAGAAATAATATTGTAAATTTATGAATAATTGTTTATAATATTTTATAGAATAGTAGGTGCAAGATTAATGAATGATACTGAAAAAAATCAAAGAAAACTTAGTATTTATACAAGTTTATTATTAATTGTTGTTTTATTAGTTGGAGTAAGTTATGCTTTATTTCAAATATTTGCTAGACAAAGTGGACAAAATAATATTAGTACTATAGATTGTTTAAGTGTTACTTATGAAGATGTAAGTGCTGCTCTTAGTTTAGTAAATGAGTTTCCAATAACTGATAATGAAGGATATCAAAAATCTCCATATACTTTTAAAGTTACTAATAATTGTAGTGAGTATGTGGGATTAGAAGTTGGAGTAGAAACTTTAACTACTAGTACTGTAAAACCTCAATATATTAAGGGAAGTATTAATAGAGTTGGAATAGATCCTACAACAGCAATGATTTTATCTACTGGTAAAGTAGGTGAAGCGATGAATGGTGGAACTAATTATATTATTAAAAAAGATGGTTTAGCTGCTAATGAAAGTGTAAATTATGAACTTAGATTGTGGATTGATTATGATACTACTGAAGCACAAGCAGGAAAAGAGTGGCATGGTAAAGTAGTAGTTAGTGCTGTAGCTGAAACTGCACCAGCAACTTGGGATGATCCAGGTGAAGGTACATTGATGGCTGAGTTAAAAGCAAATAATGAGATAAGTACACCTGTGTCAGTACCAGGAAGAGAACCTAGTGCACATACTATAGATGATGTTACAGATGTTAATAAAACCTATGTGACAACTAATACTGGGAATTATTATATAACTTATGGAACTGGATGGACAGCTAATGGTTCAAAATTTAATTTAACTGGTACTACTATAACCTCTAGCGTTTATTCTACTTCTTATTCAAATTTGGTTGGGAAGTATTTGCCAGGTAGCTCTCTTTCGGTTTCGGGTTATCCTAAAACAACTACTTCAGCTGACAATGTGTGTATTCGCTATGGAACAAATGCAAGGTGTTCAAGTAATTCTTATTGTATGTGGACAGGTAATAGATGTCGTGGTAAAACTGGCGCTACTGTGACTACTATAAGAGCGAGAAGCACCGTGAGTCTAGATGCAATATATTATGTAGTTGATGCTACTTCATCTTCTTTAACAGTTAAAGAATTAACTTCAAACAAGACCGTTGCAGAAAAAAATATTGCTAGTACACAAGATGATTATGGAACCAGTTATTATTTTAGAGGTAAAGTTGATAATAACTTTGTACAATATGCCAATATGTGCTGGAGAATAGTGAGGATAACAGGGAATGGTGCTATAAAAATGGTTTTATATAATTACAATGGATTAACTGATTCAAATAATACTCCAACATATAATAATCCTTGTAACGTTATTGGAAGCCATCTATCTTTTGCTAGATATGAAGGAGATACTTATAAATCAACTTTTAATGATAATTCAGATGATAATGCGAATATAGGATTTATGTATGGTACTACTGGAGCAAACAGTTATTCTGAAACTCATGCAAATACTAACACAAGTAGTGTATTAACCAATTTAAATAAATGGTATACTAATGTATTATCTAAACAGGATGGGTTTAGTGAAAAACAATTAGCAGATGTTATTTGGTGTAATGATAAAAGCACTATTAAAGCATTAGTTAATGAAAATTTGTATGGAACTGGACTTGGATATGGATCAAATCATACTGGTTATGGAGCTTATAGTAGGATAGGTGATACTGCTTCGTATGCACGACAATATGCTTCGCCTAGTTTAGTGTGCTCAAATGATAATAATGGCGGAAAGTTATCTAAGTTTACTGTCGATGATTTAGAATATGGAAATGGAGCATTAAAAG
The DNA here is from genome assembly GCA_030524925.1 of bacterium. Classification (GTDB taxonomy): domain Bacteria; phylum Bacillota_I; class Bacilli_A; order RF39; family UBA660; genus CAG-533. The sequence goes on from JAUNFS010000004.1 coordinate 14,549, forward strand.
GTTATGCAAAAATAGGTTTACTTACTGTCGATGAAGCAGCGTTTGCTGGGGCAATGTTTGGGGTTAATAATAGTACTTGTTATTTAAACCAAAACGCAACATATCTTTGGTGGCTTTTATCACCTTACAGTTTTGATGATAACGCACTTATGTTTTCTTTTAATGCTTATGGTCAAATCCGAAATTCTAATGTTACTAGCACTAATACTTTAAGACCTGTTATTGCTCTTGTTCCAAATGTTGAGATAGTGTCTGGTGATGGGACAGCAGCAAATCCATATAAGATAGGTATGTAGAATACTGATAAAATAAGTAAAAACTGATGAAATTTTATCAGTTTTTTTATATAATAGTAATAGGTGATGAGGATGCGTGTAATTATTAGTGCTGGTGGTACTGGTGGACATATTTATCCAGCTTTAGCGATTATTAATAAAATTAAAGAGAAAGATAGTTCTAGTGAGTTTCTTTATATTGGAACTCATAATAGGATGGAGAAGGATATTGTTCCAGCTGCTGGTTTTAAGTATGAACCAATAGAGATATATGGTTTTAGTAAAAAAGATATTAAGCGTGATATTAAGAATATTGGGCTTATTTTGAAGGCTGAGAAGAAGTGCTTAAAAATTATGAAAGAGTTTAAGCCTGATGTAGTTATTGGTGTAGGTGGGTATGTTACTTATCCAGTTTTAAGGGCTGCTAAGAAGCTTAAAATAAAAACCTTTATTCATGAACAAAATTCTATACCTGGTAAGAGCAACAAGGTTTTAAGTAGAAGTGCTGATTTGATTGGGGTTTCTTTTGAGGATAGTTTAAAGTATTTTGGGAAGAATGCTGTTTTGACTGGTAATCCTTGCGGAGAAAGAGCAATAGATATAGCACCAACTTTAAAAAGTAAATATGGTATAGATAAGAAGAGAAAGTGTGTATTAATAGTACAGGGTAGTTTAGGCTCTAATGTAATGAATAATAAGATGAAGAGTTATTTATCTAGTATTAAAGATGAAGATTATGATGTAATATATGTTACGGGTAAAGATTATTATGATAGTTTTAGTAGTAATAAGTTTAGTAGTAATGTGCATATAGTTCCTTTTATTGATAATATGAGTGCTTTAATGAAGGATATAGATATTATAGTTACGAGAGCTGGTGCTAGTGTAATTAGTGAGATTATGGCTTTAGGTAAGGTTAGTATTTTAATACCTAGTCCGTATGTTGCAAATAATCATCAGTATTATAATGCGAAGAGTTTAGATGATAATAAAGCTGCTATTATGATTTTAGAGAAAGATTTTAGTGAGGAATTATTGAAAGAAAAGATTAGTACATTATTTAAAGATAAATTGTTATATAATCAGATTAGTAAGAATGTTAAGAGTATGAGTGTTGATAATAGTAGTACTTTAATATATAATTTACTTAAAGATTTAATTAAATAGATGAGGTATAAATGAAGACTAAAAAGAGAATAAAGAGGAAATTTAATTATAAGAGATTTTTAATATTAGTATTATTTTTATATCTTTTTGGTTATGGGATATATTATGTTTTTAGTAGACCAATTAAAAATATTATTATAACTGGTAATAGTTTGGTTAGTGATGTTAGTATTATTGATGAGCTTGGTATTAGAGATTATCCAGGGCTTTTTACATTAAGTAAGAGTAAAATGAAAAAGGCACTTTTAAATAACCCTTTGATTGAGGATGTGACAATAAAAAGAAATTTGCATTTTCAGTTACTTATTAATATTAAAGAGAAAAGAGTTGTTTTATATAATAAGTCTAACGAGATGTATGTTTTAAGTGATGGAAGTACTATTAATGATAAGGCTTATATAGGGATTCCAGTGCTTAATAATTATACGCCTGAGGATATTTTGAAAGAGTTTGCTGGTAAGCTTGGTGAGTTAGATAGCTCAATTATTGGCGCAATTAGTGAAATGGAATATACTCCTAGTAAGAATGATAAGGATGAGGTTATTGATAATACTAGATTTAAGTTAAAGATGAATGATGGTAATACAGTATATATTAATGTTAAGAAGTGTGATGTACTTGCTTATTATAATGAAATATATGCTAGTTTAAATGGTAAGAAGGGTGTATTAAATTTAGATAGTGGTAATTATGAGAGGTATTTATTGACGCTTTATGAGGAGTGATATTTTTGAATTATAATGAAGAAATGAAGAAAATAATTAAAGGGTTAGATGGGAAGAAGAGCTTGCTTTTACATAGTTGTTGCGGCCCATGTTCTTCTAGTGTGATTGAAAGATTAAAGAATTATTTTGATATAACTGTTCTTTATTATAATCCAAATATAGAGCCTAAAGAGGAATATGAGAAAAGAAAGAGTGAACAAATTAGATTACTTAAAATATTAGACGTTTCTTATTATGATATAGATTATTTAAATGAAGAGTATCATGATGTGGTTAAGGGATATGAAAATGAGCCTGAAAATGGTGCTAGATGCACATTGTGTTTTAATTTAAGACTAAGAAAGACTGCTAAGATAGCTAAGGAAAATGATTTTGATTTTTTTGGGACAACGCTAACAGTTAGCCCTCATAAGAATAGTTTAATTATTAATTCTTTAGGAATGAAAATAGAAAAAGAGGAAGGTATTTCATTTTTGCTTTCGGACTTTAAAAAAGAAGATGGTTATAAAAGAAGTGTGGAATTAGCTAAAGAGTATGATTTGTATAGACAAGATTATTGTGGATGCTTGTATAGTAAGAATGAAAGAGGGAAAAAAGATGAATAAGAGAGGTTTTACTTTAGTAGAGGTTATTGCAGTTATTTCAGTTTTAGCGTTAGTAATGATTATTGTTATTCCTGCGGTAAGTAGACAGTTTACAAATTCTAAAGAAGCACTTAGTAATATCAATAGAAAGAATGCTAGTGAATCAGCAATGTTGTTTGGAACCGATGTTGTTACTTGTGATAAGAATGCGTTAAATATTTTAAAAGCTGAGGTTTCTGAAAAGTCTGATGAAGCTTATTGTGTGACTGCTAGGGATGCAATAAGTACAGGTTTAGAAGTGTCTTTAGATTTTTTGAAAAGTAATAATTATTTAACTGATTATGATGATAGATGTTCAGGTAATGTGATTATAACTCAGGTAAATGGGGAAATAAAGTGTGATGCATCAGGTATAGAGTGTAGGTGAGATTATGGGATTATTTAATAAGTTTAAAGAAATATTTAAGAGTAAAGAGATTAAAGAAGATGTAGAGGTTTATGATAAAGGACTTTCTAAAACTAGAAAAGAGTTTGTTAATGAACTTAGTATTTTAGGACATAAGTATACTAAAGTAAGTGATGACTATTTTGATGAGCTTGAAAGTTTATTAATAAGAGCTGATATTGGAGTTAAAACAGTGATGGATTTTATTGCTCAGTTAAAGAAAAGAGTTAAGAGTGAAAATATTACTGATGCTGAGTATTTAAAAGAGGTTATTGTTGATGAACTTTTGTTAATTTATGTTAAGGATGATAGTTTAACTGATAAGATTAATATTCAAAGTGAAGGACCAACCGTTATTTTAATGGTAGGTGTAAATGGTGTTGGTAAAACGACGACGATTGGTAAGCTTGCTAACAAGTATAAAAAGGAAGGTAAGAAGGTTTTATTAGTAGCTGCTGATACATTTAGGGCTGGTGCTGTACCACAGTTGGAGTTATGGGCTAAGAGGACTGATAGTTTATTTGTTGGTAAGGAAAATGCTGATCCTGCAAGTGTAATTTATGATGGATTAGAGCTTGGTGTAAAAGAGAAAGCGGATATTATTTTGATTGATACAGCTGGAAGACTTCAGAATAAAGTAAATTTAATGAAGGAACTTGAGAAAATTAATAAGGTTATTGGTAAGATTATTCCTGGAGCACCGCATGAGACTTTACTTATTATAGATGCAACAACGGGGCAAAATGGAATTAGTCAAGCTCAAAGCTTTAAGGAGATAACTAATATTACTGGGATTGTTTTAACTAAGCTAGACGGAACTGCTAAAGGTGGGATTGTTTTAGCAATTAAGGAAGAAGTAGAACTTCCAGTTAAGTTTATTGGTCTTGGAGAAGGAATTGATGATTTAAAGCCTTTTGATATTGAAGATTATATTTATGGACTATTTAAGGATATGATGTAATGGAAGAGATAATTTATTATTCAGATTTATTTGATTATTATAAAGGGCTTTTTACTAAAACTCAGCAAGATTATTTTATAGATTATTATTTTAATAATTTGACGCAGGAAGAGATTGCTGATAATTATCATGTTTCTAAAAATGCGATTAGCAAAACTTTAAAGGAAGTTAAAGAAAAATTAGATTATTATGAAGAGGTGTTGGCATTATATAAAAATAGGGCAAAAATAAAAGAACTACTTAGTAGTTCGGAGTTTGATAAGATAAGTGATTATATTTAAGAACTTATCTTTTTTTGTGATTTATAACTGGCGATGTTTAAAGCGATTAATGGTATAAAGATTAAAAATGAGCTAATGTTATTTTTTAGAGTATCTTTAAAGTTTATTGCAAGTAGTAGTAGTACTACATAAAGAATAATAGATATAAACTCAAATTTTAAATCTTTATATATAAATGATGTTAAAGTAAAAATTGATACTAGGGTATATGCTAAGATGATTAGGGCCCACCAAGTGCTTGTATACATATTTTGAATTAGTAGAGCAAGACTACTTGTGTCGGTGCCACTTTCATAGTACATTAGGTGGTCTAGATGATTAAAGTATAGTAAAATCCAAATGTTTATACCAATTTGGAGTATGACAGTTATTCCTAAAATAATGCTTCTATTTTTAAATATTTTATTCATGTTCACCTCGTATATATTTTAAAACTTTTGGAATGATCATTGAGCCTCTTGAGACTATAAAGTCATATTCTTTGGTGATAAATTTTTGATTGTAATTTAAGCAAATGTATGAGTGCTCGTTTTTGATGTCAATGTAGATTCCTAAAAAGTTTTCTTTATTATTTTTTATAAAATTTTGATATTCTTCTAAGTTATTAGTATCAAAAGCGGTTATGTATGTGCTTTTAAATTTGATGTTGTTAAATTCGTAGTTTTTTAAACCGTTTCTTTGAAATGTTTCTTCTTTATTTGTTAGGTCTGTGTTAATAAAGAATTTTTCTAAAAGGCCTTTAAATGTTTCATCATAACCAAGAGATTTTATTAGTTTTTTATCTTTTTCTTGATAGCGAATACTTTTACCAAAGTAAGAATCTCTCATAGTTGCATAATAGATTAAATCTTTCTCTTCCTTATTAAATTTGTATTTATTTTTAAAGATGTCATATATTTGCAGACAAGTGCTGGCGTATTTTCCTAATATGATATTGTTTAAGTTGTTACTATCTGGGTGATGATCAATGCCACCAATTATTAAATTTTTATTATTTACTGATTGTTTGGGATCATTGTGATCTACTAGAAAATATTTGTATTTTGAAATATCTTTTTCTTTAATAATTTTTGGTGTGTGTTTAAAGATGTATTTAGATATTTTTTGGGATGTATCGTCTAGTTTTTCGTTTTCTATGATGACAAAATCGCTTTCTATGTTGTAAGTTTTTAAAATATTTTTCATTATGTAAGAAGCAAATAGGGTATCTACATCAGGAGTGCGATGACCCATAATTATTATGTTTTGTTCATGTGATAAACTTTTTATTAATTCGTCTATTTCCATATTATTCATCTGCCAAATTATCAAAATAACCACTTACTAGAACTACGGGCGTTCCTTTATCGCCGGAACCACTTGTTAGGTCACATAAAGAGCCAACTAAGTCAGTAATTCTTCTTGGGGTAGTTCCTAAACTAATATTTTGACCTTTTAAATTGTTTTGTTTTTCTTTGATTTCTTTTTTGATGGCTTCTTTTAGTTCATCACCTTTTAAGTTAGCATATTTATTGTCTGAGATATATTTTAGTTTTATTTCGTTTGGTGTTCCTTCTAAGCCTTTGGTGTAAGCTGGGCTTACTACTGGGTCTGCTAGTTCCCATATTTTTCCGACTGGGTCTTTGAAAGCTCCGTCTCCGTAAACCATTACTTCAACGTTTTTACCAGTTTCTTTTAAAATCATTTCTTTGATTTTTTGAACTAATACATCGCCGGTTTTTGGAAATAGTTTTAGTCTTTCTTCAGTTGATTTGTTACTACCTAAAAGTCCATAGGCTGGGTTAAAGCCGCTGTTATTAATTGGTTTGTTCATTACGTCTGTTAGAGAGTAGACGTTAGCGTTTGCTTTTGTTAGAGTTTCTTTAGTTTTTAGTCTTGTATGAATGTCACACGTAAGGACATTGTTTGTATATATTAAAATATCTAATGGGTTATTTGAAAATACAAAGGTTACTTCACAGTTTTCACTTTGAACTAGATTGCGGTAATAGTCTACCATATTAATTCCTGTAAATGGGTGAATGAAATCTTTAAAATGTTCATTATAATCTTTTTCTGTAATTATACTTCCTAAATTAAATGGGGATGATGAAAGGGTATCTTCGTCCATTATACCGTTACCAACTTCATCACTTGGAAATGACAAAAGAATAGTTATTTTATTCATTGCTCTAGCTATGGCTTTTAAGATAAGTGAAAATCTATTTCTTGATAAAATAGGGAAGACGATTCCGATTTCTTTGTCTGGGTATTTGCTTTCTAGGTCTTTAACAATATCATCAACGGTTACATAGTTTCCTTCACTTATGCCTACTACTGCTTCGGTTACGGCAATAATGTCTTTATCTTTTAGATTAAATCCTTCTTCTTTACTTGCATTTATTACTGATTCGGTTACTATTTCAGCTAAGTTGTCTCCTTCTTTAATGATTGGAGTTCTAATTCCTCTTACGGTTGTTCCGACTAATCTCATATTATTTACACATCCTTCTTATAATAAAATTTTACTATGATGTGATTGTTTTGGCAACTGTTTGAGTAAAGAGATTGACATAAAAAAAGTACCTAGCTTTTGCTAAGTACAAATATATTAGGTTTATTTTCTTTTGATGTGAGTGTTGTCCTCCAATCTTGAAAAAGAAGGGAGGTAGGTAAAGATGAAAATTAAGACTTTTATTATAAAAGTTCTAAAGCTCATTGCTATCATTTTATTACTTTCTACCTTATTGGTGTTAGCAATAAAAAAATAGACACTCTTCGGCATTGATAGAGTGTCAATACTAACTTTTTAGAGGCGACATTCACTTGCAAAATCAAATGTTCCTCTTTTTTATTATATGCAAGTTTCCTTGCTTACATACTAATAATACCAAAAAAAAGAACTTTTGACAAGTTCTGATATATGGTGATTGGTGTCTTGTTTTATTAAATAATAGGTTGTATAATTCCTTTTAGGAAATACTAACTGTTGAGTACTTGCCAACTTCTTATGGGAAGGAGGCTTGATATTTATGAAGAAAAAAGATTTATTAATCTCATTTCTAATATTAATTATCATTTTATTAGTAGTCTCTTTATTGATTCTATGTATAAAAAAATAGTACTCAATCTGCATTAGATTAAGTACTTAAACAATTAACTTTGGGTAAGTACTCAACATAGCAAAGTTAAGTATTTCCCTTTTTTATTATATGCAAGTTTTCTTGCTTACATACTAATAATACCAAAAAAAAGAACTTTTGACAAGTTCTTATGTTATTTAAGTTCGTAAGTTGCGAACTAATTTTTTTATTGGTGGAGAATAGGAGACTCGAACTCCTGACCCTCACGGTGCAAGCGTGATGCTCTACCAACTGAGCTAATTCCCCAAGAACAAATTAATGATAACATACTGATTATCTAAAATCAAGTTAAAATTATCAAAATTTTGTTAAATGTATTATTTTTTGCCACCGGCTATTACTTTAAAGTTGCTTCTGCGGTATATAGCTTCTGATTCAATTATTTTTTCTTCTCTAATTGGGTCTCCGTAAACTGTTAGATAAAATTTAATAAATTGGTTGTACATGTTTATTAGTTGGAGATTAGTAGTTACTATTTTTTTTCTAAATAGACTAGTTGGAGCTAAATCGTTAATGATTTGTTTTTCATGGAAGTTAAAGATAGCACCATATTTACGATCTATTTTTTTACATTCTTCTAGTATTTCTCTTAAACTATGATAATATCTAAATGAGTTAAAATGATGAGAAGCATTTTTTTTGTCTACTACTTCACCTTTAGAGTTTATCCAAATAGTTCTTTCAGTTTCTAATTCTTTAAATAGGGTAAATGTGCCATTTTCGCTTCTTACTGTTCCTAATTTTTCTAGCATTAAGAATGTAACATAGTCATCGCCTTGTTCGTGACTAGATTTTCTATAAATAGGTGTGCCAGTTAGAAAACTTACGTTGATACCGCTTTCTTTAAATTTTTCTTTAATGCCGATGTAGATAGAGTCTAGGTCTAATTCTCTTTTGATTAATTTATCCATGATAAATTCCCCCTGAATTTGAGTTTTATTCTAACACAATTTTTAATTTTAGTAAATTTTTTCTTTAATATTAATTATTTCACAGAAATAGATGTATTTATTGTTGTTTAAATAGATTTTTTGGATAGCTGAGTTTATTTTAGTGATTGTGCCACTTAAGTGATATAAAAAGCCTTTTTGGTAGTAAAGAATATCTACCTCAGTTTGTTTTATCATGCTTTCGGTTATGGTTTTTTCAATTTCTTTGATTTGTTCTTCATCTAGAACAGGTTTATTAATTTTGTTTTTATTCTTTTCAATTTCTTTTACGATATATTTTCCGTTGATGATGGAGTTAAAAGGAGCCCAGTTGACGTTGTTTCTAGTTTGCATTGTGACCACCTATTTTTTTATTTCTTTCAATAGCAGTTGAGTGGGGTAGAAGACTAGAGGCTTTGATGATACTGTTTGCTCCAAATTTTTCTTGAATTTTGTCAACAACTTCATCTTTACTTTTTGTATGTTTAATTTCTTCTAAAGGTTCAAATAGATTTATTTGAATGCCGATATCATCTTGAAGACCACCAAGAGAGATACTTACTTTTCTAATTGGATAGTCTTCGTAGTATTTATCAAAGATACTTAGACAAACTTCGTAAATTGCTTTGGTATCACTTGTTCCAGTATCTTGTTTTTGAACGTGATAAAAGCCACCACCAATATTTTTAGAGTATCCGATACCAAGACCAATAACTGTGGTTATTTTTTTTAAGGTTCTTAGTCTTTTGGTTAGAACTTCAGTCATTTCTTTAATTATTAAGATGATTGTTTCTTCATTATAATCTTTAAAGAGAACTTGAGAGTGAGATATTGATTTTTCTTTTGGCTCGTAGTTTAAATCACTGATTTTAGCAGTGTCTATTCCGTTAGCATGGTTCCATAACTCTAGACCGATGATGCCAAATTTTTCTCGCAACTTATTTTTGTTATAGTTGGCGATGTCACCAACTTTATATAGACCTAGTTTATTGAGTCTAATTTCCATGCGTTTACCAATTGACCACATTTTTGATAGTGGGGTAATTTCCCATAGTTTAGTTTGAATGTCATCGTATGTCCATTTTGCAATGTTGTCTTTAGTATGTTTGGCTTCAATGTCCATTGCTACTTTAGCTAGAAACATATTTGGACCAATGCCAGCGGTTGCGGTAAGGCCGGTTTTTTCTTTGATTCTATTTAAGATTTTTAAGGCTAGTTCATAATCAGTCATTTTATACATCTTTAGGTAGTTAGTTACGTCTAGTAAAACCTCATCAATAGAGTAGATGAGCATATCTTCTTTAGCGACAAATTCAAGATATACACCGATTACTTCTTTGCTTTTTTTGATGTATAAACTCATTCTTGGTGGAGCTTTAATAATATTAATCCATTTAGGGATTTGATATTTTGGAAGGTCATAGACGCGGCATCTGCCAGGAACACCAAATTGTTTTAAGAAAGGGGTTACGGCAAGAGTGATCGCGCCTTTTTGGTTTGGGTTACAAACAATTAGAGGTGTATTAAAGGGATCTAGATTTCTTTCTAGGCATTCGCAAGAAGCAAAGAAACTTTTAAGATCAATAGCAATAATATTACGTTTAAATAATAAATCATTCATCTTTTTTTCACCTCCATTTAATTATAGAACAAATGTACTTTTAAAGCAATTGGAAATAATTGGATTTCTTCTTTAAAAATGTTTAAGGGTGGTTTATAATATTTTTAAGGGAGGAATTATAATGTATGCAGATGTGTTAGTTGAGTATAGTGCGAAGATGGTAGATCAGACTTTTACATATATAATTCCTTTGGCTTTAGCGTCTAAGCTTAAGAGAGGAATGAAAGTATTAGTTCCTTTTGGTAGTAAGGTTATAAATGGTTTTGTTGTTAATATTAGTGATAATAAGGGGTATGATAATTTAAAAGAGATTATCAGTATTACTGATGAGAATTTTTGTTTAAATGATGAGTTACTTTCTTTGGGAAAATATTTAAAAAATTATTGTTTTTGCTCTTTGATTAGTATTTATCAGGCGATGCTGCCAGCTAGTATGAAAGTTAAAAGTGTTAAGAGTAATTATGATAAGTATGATGAGTATTTGGTTTTGGGAAAAGATTATAACAATTATATTTTAAATCATAAGAGTGCGAAGAAGCAAATAGAGCTTTTGACTAGGCTTATTGGTGGTGAGGTTATTTTAAAAATGGAGTATCCTTATGCACTGGTGAAGATTCTTTTAGATGAGGGTGTTATTGAAATAAAGAAAGTACTTGCTTATAGGCTTAATGCTGAAAGTAAGGGAGTTAGTTATGATCTTAATACAGAACAAACTGTAGCTTATAAAAGGGTTATCAGTTCACTAGGAACCAGTGATGTTTTTCTTTTGTATGGAGTAACTGGTTCTGGGAAAACTGTTGTTTATATGAAGATAATAGATGAGGTGATAAGCAAGGGAAAAAGTGCGATTATACTTGTTCCTGAAATTAGTTTAACTACTCAGATTATTAAAAGATTTTATGATTATTTTGGTGATAAGGTTGCGATATTTCATTCGGGACTTAGTACTGGAGAGAAGAGCGATGAGTATCATAAGATATTAAATGGTAAGGTAAAGGTTGTTGTTGGAACTAGAAGTGCTATTTTTGTGCCAATAAAAGATTTAGGGGTAATTATTATTGATGAAGAGCATTCTACTAATTATAAACAAGATACTAATCCTAGATATAATGCTAAGTCAGTTGCTTTGTGGAGAGGAGCATATAATAAGTGTCCTGTTGTGATGGGAAGTGCTACTCCTAGTTTGGAAATGATGGCAAGGGCTAAAAAAGGTGTAGTAAAGATGCTTACTTTAAAGAAAAGAGCACTTACTGACGAGGTTCCTAATATTTCTATTGTTAATATGCAAGATGAGTATAAGAAAGGTAATTCAGTAATTAGTGATGAACTTTATTTGGAGATGCAAAGAGCACTAGATAATCATAAACAGGTAATATTATTTTTAAATAGAAGAGGTTTTAATACTTTTATTACTTGTAAGAATTGTGGGTTTACTTATAAGTGTCCTAATTGTGATATAACGCTTACTTATCATAAGTCTTCTAATAATTTAAGATGTCATTACTGCGGGCATACAGTGTTTAATAGTGGGGTTTGTCCATCTTGTGGAAGTGATGCTTTAACTAGTTTGGGGCTGGGGACTGAAAGACTAGAAGAAGAGGTTAAAGAAAAGTTTAGTGGTGCTAGGGTTATTAGAATGGATGCTGATACGACTACAAGAAAAGGTAGTTTTGATGAGATGATAACGCTTATTGAAGAAAAAAGAGCGGACATTATTATTGGAACGCAGATGGTTAGTAAAGGACTTGATTTTCCGGATGTAACAGTGGTTGGCGTGATAAATGCCGATGAGTCACTTAATGTGCCAGATTTTAGAAGCGGGGAGTATACTTTTAGTTTGCTTTCACAAGTTGGTGGGAGAGCTGGAAGAAGCAGTTCAAGTGGGAAAGTAATTTTTCAGAGTTTTAATCCTGATAATGAAACTTTAAAGTTTGCTAAGGATAATGATTATGAAGGACTATATAATTATGAAATGAATATTAGAAGAGTGCTTAAGTATCCGCCATATTATTATCTAACAATTATTAAATTTGCTTCTAAGGAGTATGAACTTTCTAGGGATGAAGCAAAGAAAGCTTATGAGTATTTGAATAAAAAACTTAATAGTGTTATAATACTTGGACCTACGACTGCTAGGATGTTTAAAGTTAAGAATGTTTATCGTTTTCAGATAATCTTAAAGTATAAGAGTTATGAGATGGTTAAGGATTCTTTGACTGAGTTATTTGAGATTTATAAGACAAATAGTAGGGTTAATATTGAGATAGATAATAATCCACTATATATATAAGATAAGAGGGTAAAATGGGAGATAACGTTTTAATATTAAATGAGGATGAATTTAGAAGAATTACTATGACTAGTGATGCGAAGCTGGTTTATAAGTTTTTACGTGATAAAAAATATTATAATATGCTTATGAGGATCTTTAGTGATAGATTAAGTTATTTTTGTGTTAAGTGTGGTGATAATGGTGAGATTAGTACATTTAATAAAAGAAGCATTATTAAGATAATTAAAATCTATTATGATAGGTTAAATAATGATGATAAGAGGAGAGTACAAAGACTTAGAAAGTTAGTTTCTTTTGAGGCTTTGAAAGAAGAATATGAGGGAATTACTTATCGGACTGGACTTTTAGATAAAGTTTTATATTATACGTCTGATGATTTTTTTGATTTTTTGAGTTTACCAGATGATGAGTATAAAAAAGTACTTAGTTCAACCGAGTTTCATGGAATAAAGTTAGATGAGTTTTTGTATGTGCTAAAGCTTTTTTTCACTAATAAGAAGATATTAGATAATTTTTATTTTGATAGAAAGATGTTTGAGAGAATTAAAGAAATTTTTTCATATCAGGTTTGTGATTTTCAGAGTATTAATTATTTAAATGGAACTACTAATGATGAGGTTAAGGGTGTTAAACCAAGTCAGAAACTTTTAGATGAGATTGGGCCAGTGCCGGAAGAGTTTACTTTGTTAGAGAAAGCTATTTATTTATATATTAAGCTTTGTACGATTCTTTCTTATGATAGGGAGTATTATGCAGTTAATCAAAGGGGGGATTCCGTTAAAAAACATCAGAAGGTTTCTTATGTTTCTAAGATTAAGAGTGAGGCAGTTTGTTTTGAGTTTAATATTATTTATGCTTATTTGCTTGATAAACTTGGTATTCCATTTGAGGTTTATCCTTCTTTAGATTCTTATGGGGAAGGACACAGTTATTTGATTTTTATTGTTGATAAATATATTGTGAGAGCCGATGCCGTTACTAGTATTTTAGATGGTGATTTATTTGCTAGTAAGACTGGTAATAGTTTAGAAGGTCTTGCTTGTTTAAATAAAAATTGTGATACCGCTAGTAAGTTTAATGAGGCTTTTAGCAGAGTATATGATTATATTAGGGATTCTTTAGCTTATCGTGCTAAATTTTATCAGAAGGTTTCTAATTTGGATGAGCTTATTAAAATTTTTGGAAAACACAATCCGATTATTAGTTTTGAAGAGCGCGTTAAGATGTTAATTGAGTATGTTTCTTATAGTAATTTGGAGGGGATGGATGCTTTTTCTTATTTGCTTTATTTAAGAAAACAGTTGTTTAGTACTAGCGAGCTTAACAAGATTGATATTAGAATTGTTAAGAATAATGCTCCTAGCGCTAAGAAGCGGGAAGCGATGCCGATAGCGGTTATTGCTGTGAAAAAGATGGTTAAGGATAAACCAATTTATATGATTTATGAGCCTAAGAGTGATGTGGTAATGTGCTCAAGAGAAGAGCTTAATTCATATTTTGATGATAGTTTATTTGATTATATTGATGAGAATGATATTGGTGAAATTACTGGAATTAGACTTTAAACTTTGAGAAATTTATTTTTTTGAGGCTTTTCCACCTTTTTATCGTTGACACAATGGCGTTTTATCTAGTATAATTTTAAATTGGAGTTGTATCTCTCTTGGCTGGAGATATATACTAAAAAATATATTGTTTGGGGTGAAATTTAGTGGCATACAAAATAGCAAAATTTGGTGACCATAGGGAAAGGGCTACTTTCTCTAAAACGATTAACAACTTTGAACTTGCAGATTTATTGGATATTCAAAAGAAATCATATCAGTGGTTTCTAGAAAGCGGTATAAAGGAAGTATTTGATGATTTATTCCCAGTTGAGAGTTTCACCGGAAATATTTCACTTGAATTTGGTGATTATTCTTTTGATACGCCTAGGTATTCTGTTAAAGAAGCTAAAGAGCGTATGGTGACTTTTGCTGCTCCTTTAAAAGTACAAGCTCGTGTATTTATTCATGAGACTGGTGAGGTTAAAGAGCAAGAGGTTTTCTTAGGTGATATGCCTTTAATGACAGATGCTGGTACATTTATTATTAATGGTGTTGAAAGAGTAATTCAGTCACAACTTGTTAGAAGTCCTTCTATTTATTTTAAAAGAGAAATAGATAAGAATGGTAGACCAGTTGTTTCTGGAGAAATGATTCCAAATAGAGGTACTTGGTTAGAATTTGAATTAGATGCTCGTGATGTTATCTATGTAAGAATAGACCGTACTAGAAAAGTTCCGGTTACAACATTCTTACGTGCACTTGGTTTATCTAGTGATGAGTCTATTAAAGAAGTATTTGGCGAAAATCGTTTCATTGATAATACTTTAGAAAAAGATAGTACTAAGAATACTGATGAGGCTTTAATTGAAATTTATGAAAAATTAAAACCAGGTGAGCCAGCAACTTTAGATAGTGCTAAGAACCAATTAATTGTTAGATTCTTTGATCGCTTTAGATATGATTTAGCAAAAGTTGGACGTTATAAATTTAATAAGAAACTTAATGTTCTTGATCGTTTACTTGGCTGTACTTTAGCAGAAAACTTAAAGTTTGAAAATGAAACAGTTGCTAAGAAGGGTGAGGTAATAGATAAGACTCGTTTAGAAGAACTTAGACCTTACTTTGAAAAGGGTATGAACTTAAAAGAAGTAACTATTAATGAAGAGTTAGATACTTATGATAAGATTACCGTAGTAAGTGTTTTAGATAAAAAAGATGAGACTAAGACAATTAAGATTATTGGAAATGATAATACTATTGATGAAAAGAGATTAACTATTAGTGATATTTATGGTGCTGTTAGTTATTATTTAAATTTACTTGATAATATTGGTAATATTGATGAAATTGACCATTTAGGTAATCGTCGTGTAAGACAGGTTGGAGAACTTATTCAAAACCAATTTAAGGTTGGTATGGCTCGTATGGAGAGAGTTATTCGTGAGAGAATGACTACTCAAGAGATTGATACTGTAACACCTAAGACATTAATTAATATTAGACCAGTTACAGCAGCTTTAAAAGAGTTCTTTGGTTCTTCACAACTTTCTAAGTTCATGGATCAAATTAACCCAATTGCTGAGCTTACTGATAAGCGTCGTTTAAGTAGTTTAGGGCCAGGTGGACTTTCTCGTGAAAGAGCTGGTATGGAAGTTAGAGATGTTAATGTTTCCCATTATGGTCGTATTTGTCCAATTGAATCTCCAGAAGGAGCAAATATCGGACTTATTACATCACTAGCGTCTTATGCTAAATTAAATGAATATGGCTTTATTACTACACCTTATAGAAAAGTAGTGGATAAACATATTACTGATGATGTTGTATATCTTACTGCTGATGAGGAAGCTGATTATTATATTAGTCAAGCTACTGTTAAAGTAGATAAAGATAATAATATTTTAGAGGATGTTGTTATTGCTCGTTTAAATGGTGAAAACGTTATGATAGAAGCATCTAAAGTTAATTATGTTGATGTTTCACCAAGTCAAATTGTTTCAGTTACAACAAGTTTAATTCCATTTTTGGACCACGATGATGCTAAACGTGCATTGATGGGTTCAAACATGCAAAGACAAGCTGTTCCACTACTTAGAACAGAAGCACCAATCGTTGGTACTGGAGTTGAATATATAGCTGCACGTGATTCAGGTTCTACAATTGTTTGTAAGGCTGATGGCGTAGTTGAGTATGCTGATTCTAAAAAGATTGTTGTTAAAAATGCTAAAGGAAAAGATGAGTATTATCTAGCAAACTTTGAAAGAAGTAATGCTGAAAGTAATTTCTCACATAATCCAATAGTTAGAGCTGGTGATAAAGTTCACCGTGGGGAGGTTATTGCTGATGGACCTTCTACTGATAATGGAGAGCTTGCACTAGGAAAGAATATGGTTATCGCATTTATGACTTGTAATGGTTATAACTATGAAGATGCCGTTGTATTAAACGAAAAGTTAGTTAAAGATGATGTTTATACATCACTTCATATTGAACATTATGATATTGATTGTCGTGATACTAAATTAGGACCTGAAGAAATTACAAGAGATATTCCAAATGTATCAGAAGAAGCTCGTAAGAATTTAGATGCTAATGGTATTATTAAGATTGGTACAGAAGTTAAAGAGGGAGATATTTTAGTTGGTAAAGTAACTCCTAAAGGTATGCAAGAGTTAACTAGTGAAGAAAAATTATTACATGCAATATTTGGTGAAAAGACTCGTGAGGTTAGAGATACTTCTTTAAGAGTTGCTCACGGTGCTGATGGTATTATTCATGATGTTAAAGTTTATACTAAAGAAAATAGCGATGAATTATCTGCTGGCGTAAGCAAAGTAATTCGTGTATATATTATTCAAAAACGTAAGATTCAAGTTGGAGATAAGATGTCAGGACGTCACGGAAATAAAGGTGTTGTTAGTTTAATCCTTCCAGAAGAGGATATGCCTTATTTACCAGATGGTACTCCTGTTGATATCGTACTTAATCCACAAGGTGTTCCTTCTCGTATGAATTTAGGACAAATTTTAGAATTGCATCTTGGTATGGCAGGTAAGAAGTTAGGTCTTCGTTATGCTACTCCAGTATTTGATGGTGCTACCGTAGATGAAATTAGTGAAGAAATGGCTAAAGCAGGAATGGATCCTGATGGTAAGACTGTTCTATTTAATGGACGTACTGGTGAACCATTTGAAAATAGAGTAGCTGTTGGTGTTATGTACATGATTAAATTACATCACATGGTTGATGATAAAATTCATGCTCGTTCTACTGGACCTTACTCATTAGTTACTCAACAACCTCTTGGTGGTAAAGCACAATTTGGTGGTCAGAGATTTGGAGAAATGGAAGTTTGGGCACTTTATGCTTATGGTGCTGCACATGTTTTACAAGAAATATTAACTGTTAAGTCAGATGATGTTTTAGGTAGAGTTAAAGTTTATGAAGCTTTAGTTAAAGGTAAGACAGTTAAGGGCGCTGGTATGCCAGAGTCATTTAGAGTATTAATAAAAGAGTTCCAAGCCTTAGGTTTAGATGTTCAAATTATTGATAATAATGATGTTACTCATGAACTTAAAGAACTTGAGGAAGAAGAGGAAGAATCTAGTGATGCAATTACTATTGATGAAATAGATGCTAAAACTGGAATCGTTAAACCTGAAGAAGAGGTTAGTGAAGAAGCTACCGAGGAAGAACCTCTAGATGATGAAGATGAATTTGATGATGATGATTTTGACGAAGAACCAACTAGTGAGGATTTAGAAGAATTAGAAGAAGATTTGGAAGGGGATGAACTATAATGATAGAAGTTAATAAGATTAAAGGAATTCGTATAGGAATTGCAAGCCCTGAAAAAATCAGAAGTTGGAGTTATGGTGAAATTAAAAAGCCAGAAACTATTAATTATCGTACTTTAAAACCTGAAAGAGATGGACTATTTTGTGAAAAGATTTTTGGACCAACTAAAGATTTTGAGTGCTCTTGTGGTAAGTATAAGAGATTAAGATATAAAAATGTAGTTTGTGATAGATGTGGAGTAGAGGTAACTCGTTCTAAAGTTCGTCGTGAAAGAATGGGACATATAGAACTTGCCTCTCCTTGCTCTCACATTTGGTTCTTTAAGGGTGTTCCTTCTAAAATGGGATTAGTTTTAGATATGTCACCAAGAGAATTAGAAGAGGTACTTTACTTTGTTAGTTATGTAGTAATTAATCCAGGTTCTGCACCTTTAGAGAAGAAACAAACTTTATCTGATAAAGAATACCGTGCTTATTATGAAAAGTATGGAAATACTTTTGAAGTGGGTATGGGTGCTGAAGCTATTAAGAAACTTCTTGAAGAAGTTGATGTAGATGCAGAAATTGAAAAACTTAATAAAGAGTTAGATGGAGCTACTGGCCAAAAGAGAATTCGTTTGGTTAAGAGATTAGATTGTTTAGTTGCTTTCCAAACATCAGGTAATAAACCTTCTTGGATGGTTTTAGATGTTATTCCAGTAATTCCTCCTGAACTTCGTCCAATGATTCAACTTGATGGTGGTAGATTTGCTACTAGTGATTTAAATGATTTATATCGTCGTATTATTAATCGTAATAATCGTTTAAAGAAATTATTAGAACTTGGGGCACCATCAATAATTGTACAAAATGAAAAGAGAATGCTTCAAGAAGCCGTAGATACATTATTTGATAATGGTAGAAGAGGAAGAAGTATTTCTGGAGCTGGTAATAGACCATTAAAATCACTTTCTAGTATGCTTAAAGGAAAACAAGGACGTTTCCGTCAAAACCTTTTAGGTAAGAGAGTTGATTACTCAGGACGTTCTGTTATCGTTGTAGGACCAAGCTTAAAAATGTATGAGTGTGGTTTACCTAAAGATATGGCTTTAGAGTTATTTAAACCTCATGTAATTAATGGATTAGTTTCTCGTGGGCTTGCTCACAATATTAAGGGAGCTAAAAAGTTAATAGATACTAAAGATGATTGCGTATGGGATGTTGTTGAGGATGTTATTACTGAATATCCTGTAATGCTTAACCGTGCGCCAACACTACATAGACTTGGTATTCAAGCATTTGAACCAAAATTAGTTGGTGGTAAAGCAATTAGATTACACCCACTTGTTTGTGCAGCATTTAATGCAGACTTTGATGGTGACCAGATGGCTATTCACGTTCCACTATCAGAAGAAGCTAAAGCTGAAGCAAGAATATTAATGCTTGGTGCTAATAATATCTTAAAACCTTCTGATGGTAAACCAATCGTTACTCCATCACAAGATATGGTTTTAGGAAACTACTATATTACAGTAGAATATGCTGGAGAAGAGAATGAAGGTAAAGTATATAAGAATTCTAATGAAGCTATTATGGCTTATGAAAGAAGAGAGATAACTCTTCATACAAGAATTGCTTTACCAGTATCATCTTTTAAATATAAATTATTTACTGATGATGTAAAGGACAAGTATTTAGTTACAACTGCTGGTAAGTTAATATTTAATGAAATTTTACCTGATACTTTCCCTTATATTAATGAACCAACTAAAGATAATATTGAAGGAGTAACTCCTAGTAAATATTTCTTAGAGCGTGGTGTAAATATTCCGGAAGCTATTAAAGAAATGCCTGTAGTTGGAGCATTTGCTAAAAAGACTTTACAACAGATTATTGCTCAAGTATTTAGAAGATATAAAACTACTGAAACTTCTATGATGCTTGATAGATTAAAAGATTTAGGATTTAAATATTCTACTATTTCAGGTATTACATTTAGTTTATTTGATATTAAGACAAGTGATCATAAAGCAGAATTTGTTAAAGAAGGACAAGAAAAAGTTAATAAGATTAATAAACAGTTCCAAAGAGGTTTAATTACTGATGAAGAAAGACATAATTCAGTATGTGACGCTTGGAATGCGGTTAATGGTAGAGTTCAACAAGAACTTAAGAAGATTGCCGAAGAAGATGTTCGTAATCCAATATTCATGATGATGACTTCTGGAGCCCGTGGTTCATTAAGTCAGTTCTCACAGATGGCCGGTATGCGTGGTTTAATGGCTAAACCAAATGGTGATTCTATTGAAATTCCAATTACAACATCATTATATGAAGGACACTCAGTAAACGAATTCTTCATTAATACACACGGAGCTAGAAAAGGTACTGCAGATACAGCACTTAAGACTGCTAACTCAGGTTACTTAACAAGAAGATTAGTAGATGTTGCTCAAGATATAATTATTAAAGAAGAAGATTGTGGATGTAAGAGTGGATTATTAGTTAGTGACTTTATTGATGATAAAGATGGTGCTGTTATTGAGAGTCTATCTGAAAGAATCATTGGTAGATATACTGCTAAAAAGGTTATTAATCCGGAAACTAAAGAGGTTATTGCTGATAAGGATGAACAAATTACTGAAAGCATAGCTAATAAAATAGTTAAAGCTGGTATTAAGAGTGTTGAAATTAGAAGTGTACTAACTTGTCGTAGTGAAAAGGGTATTTGTCAAAAATGTTATGGTAATAACTTAGCTACTGGTAACTTAGTAGAAAATGGTGAAGCTGTTGGTATTATGGCTGCACAATCTATTGGTGAACCAGGTACACAGCTTACAATGCGTACATTCCACTCTGGTGGTGTTGCAGGAGCTGAAGATATTACCCAAGGTCTTCCTCGTGTTGAAGAAATTTTTGAAGCTCGTAATCCAAAAGGAAAATCTACTATTGCAGAAATCACTGGTAAAATTACTAAGATTGAAGATGCAAATGGTAAATGGGATATTACAATAACTAATGATGTAGATGTACGTAAACATACAACTTCTTATGGTGCTAAATTAAGAGTAGAAGAAGGTATGGAAGTTAATGCTGGTGATAGACTTACTGAAGGAACTATTTCACCAAAAGAATTATTAGCAGTAACAGATGCAATAACTACTCAAGAGTATATTTTAAGAGAAATACAAAAAGTATTTAAATCACAAGGTGTTGATATAGCTGATAAACATATTGAAGTAATCGCTAGTCGTATGATTAATAAGATGCGTATTACTGATCCAGGTGATACTGATTTAGTTGCAGGATTATCTGTATCAATTAGAAAGTTTATGGCTAAGAATAAACCAGTTATCTTAGAAGGAAAAGTTCCTGCTACTGGATATCCAATTATTTTAGGTATAACTAAATCAAGTTTAGAAACTGATTCATTCTTATCTGCTGCATCATTCCAAGAAACTACTAGAGTTTTAACTGATGCTGCTATTAAAGGTAAAGTAGATGAATTAAAGGGTCTAAAAGAGAATGTTATTTTAGGTAAATTAATTCCAGCAGGTACTGGAGCTAAAGGATACTCTGATATTGAAATAGAATTATCTAAAGAATGTATGGGAGATGAACCATCTGAAGTATTAGAAGATGAGTTTATTGATGATAAAGAAATAGCGCAGGAAGCTATGGATGCTGATATTACTTTAGAAACAGAAGAAGAGGAAACTAGTGAAAATTAGTTTCTTTTTTTTGACAAATAAGTTATAATTATTTTAGGTGATAAGAGTGAAAAATATTAACAGATTACTTTTAGGGGTAGTAATTGTTTTGGTTGTAGTTACTGCGGGAGTAGCATTTGCGTATTTTTCTTCAGGAATGTCAGCGGGTGAGAGTAAAACGACAATAACAGGTAACGCTGGAAAGATGAATATATCATATGATGGTGGTAGTGAAATAGTTGCTGATAAATTACTTCCTAGAGAAGAAGCTTTTGCTACTAAACATTTTACGGTAACTGGTAATAATACAACTAATGGACTTGATATGCCATATTCAATATCTTTAGTAGTTGATACTTATACTTTTACTGCTAATGCTATTACTTATACACTTACTGGAACAAATACAGGAAGTAATGGGACTATTGTAGCAAATACATCTGGTAGTATAAGTAAAACAGGAACAACGCTTTTGGGTACTGGATTATTTAAAAGTGCTGTTAATAAGGTTCATACTTATGATTTAAGTCTTTTTTACAAGGATAATGGTACTGTACAAAATGATGATATTGGAAAAACAGTAAAAGTTCATGTTAATATTGAAGCTGTAAAATAGGTACAAAAACATAACATTTATTCATATAATGTACTAGGTGATTTGTGTGAATGATGAGTTATTTCAAAAAGTTGAAAAGAAGACTAAAGTAGGAAAGGATAAAATAATATCTTTAGCTAAGATGGTAAATGATAACGGACTTAAGGATGAAAAAACTTTAAAAGAAGTTATTTCAGAGCTTAGTATGCTTACTGGTAAAAAGGTAGATAAAACGCTTGAAAGTAAGATTATTAATGCAGTTATGGATGGGAAAGTACCTAAAGGCGGAGATATTGAAAAAATGTTTTAGTTATGAATGAGGTAAAAAAGAAATTAATTGGTAATTATTCATCACTTTTAACTAGCGATGAAATAGAAAATATTGATAAATTAAGTGAAGAAGAAATTAGAGGTTTAGTAAATAGGGTTTGGGCTAATTTAATTAGTTATGATGATAATTTTTGTTTTTTGAAAACCTTTGTTAGTTTAAGTGATTTAACTTATTTTGAAGGTGATATTAATGAAATTATAAAACATGATAGTATTCCAGCAGAACTTTATTATCCAGCTTTATTAAATCCTGAAAGCAGTGAAGATGCAGGACTTGCAGTAGATGTAGATTTTACTAAAACAAAAGAGATTTATTTACCAGTAGATTTTGATGGTAAAGCACTTACTATTCATGGAGGATTTAGACCTAAGTTTATTTATGCTATTCATGCTGGAGAAGGTGTATTTAATAATGGTTATAATGGTGCTGATTATTTTTCTAAGACAACAGGAATACCCTTTAGAGGAATAAATTTAAGGACTTATTATCCTGATGTTTTACCAAGTGAGGAAGATATGGTTCGCAATGTTGTATCTGAATATTTGATGGATAGAGTATATTATGGTGATTTAAAACAAATAGATGTAAAACTACGAGATGCATTATGTGAAAAGTATCATAAATATATTGTAAGGACTTTTCTGTTTTTAGAGCCTTATTGTAAATCTTCAGAGATTTTACTTTCTGTTAAAAATCATATTAAGTTTGAAGAAATTGAAAAGGCACATCAAATATAAAAGTGAATATTTGTTTGACATACTGTAAATTGTGTGTTATATTATTAATGCATTTGATAAAAGTGCATATACTATAAAAAAGTGGGTGAAGGCAGCCCGATATGTGCCAATTAACAAAGTGGGTGAAGGCAGCCCGATATATGCCAATTAAAAAAGTTGGATTAGAGAGCTTACTCTAATCCTTTAAATTTATAAATGGGAGGTTTTATGTTTAGGAAAATAATAATTGTAAAGGTAGATTCAAAGTATTGTGATTTTTTAAGAAAATATGAAAGTAAAGTTCCATACAATGCTGGTGAAAAAGAATTAAGACCGTTTGTAGGAATTTTATTTAATATAGGTAATTGTGAATATTTTGCACCTTTATCTAGTCCTAAACCAAAACATTCTAGGTTAGTTAATACACTTGATTTAATTAAAATAGACAATGGAAAATTAGGAGTTATTAATTTTAATAATATGATTCCAGTTAATAAAAGCAATTATAATATCATTGATTTGAATGAGAAGACTAATGATAAAAATAAAGGTGCCAGAATTTTGCTTTTAAAAAATCAATTACGTTGGCTTAATAATAATAAGGTTGATATTTATGAAAAGTCTAGTAATTTATATAAAAAATATGTTAATAATTTACTTTCTTTTAATGTTAGAAATAGATGCTGTAATTTTATTTTATTAGAAGAAAAGTGTAGAGAATATAATAAATAAATTTGTGTTTCATTTCGCAAAAAGCAAAAATTTTTGATTTTGCGAAATGGAATTAATTAATCCTGTTCTTTTTTTTTGCTTGAAACATAGTATTAAATTGAAAGGAAAGGTCTAATGGAAAAGAAAGAGATTATAAGTAGCATCTCTAATTGGGGAAATGGTGAAATTTATCTTGGGGTTGTTGGGGCAGTAAGAACTGGAAAATCGACCTTTATTAAAAGGGTAATAGAAACACTAGTAATACCTAATATTGAAGATGAGAGTGAAAAGAAAAGGTGTTTGGATGAGGTTCCACAGTCAGCACCTGGTAAAACAATTATGACTACTGAACCTAAGTTTGTTCCTAGCACGGGAGCCACAATTAAAATTGATGAGTTTGAATCTAAAATTAAATTAATTGATTGTGTAGGTTATGTCATTAAAACTAGTAATGGATATGAAGATGAGATTGGTAATCCAAGACTTGTTAAAACTCCATGGTTTACGGAAGAAATACCTTTTGTAGAAGCTGCTGAAATAGGTACAGAAAAAGTAATTAAGGATCATTCTACTATTGGGGTAGTAATAACTACTGATGGGTCTATTGGTGAGTTTACTAGAGGCGAATATATGGAAGCTGAAGAAAAGGTTATTACAGAGCTTAAAATGATTAATAAACCATTTATTATTGTTTTAAATACAACACATCCTGATAATGATGAAACTAGAAAGCTTGCAGAAAATTTATCTAGTAATTATGATGTACCAGTTATGCCAATTAATGTTGATAAGATGACTGAAAAAGAGATGTATGATATTTTAAAAACGGCTTTATATGAGTTTCCAGTTGTTGATGTAACAATAAATGTTCCTGAGTGGATTCATATCTTACCAGATAATCATGAGGTTAAAATGCATTACCTAGAGAAAATTAGAGAAAGTGTTACAAAGATTAGTAAACTTAAAGATGCTGATATGATTACAAAGTATTATGAGGATAGTCCTTATATTTCTAAAGCATATATTAAAGAGGTAGATACTAGTAATGGAGTTGTTACACTTAATTTAGATTCTTCTGATGAGTTATATAATGAAACACTAAAAAATATTTTAGGGGGTATTACTTTAAATAAGAGTAGTTTACTTAAAGTATTTACTGAATATAGTGAAAATAAAGAAGAGAATACTAGTATTAGGTCAGCACTTAAGATGGCTAAGAGTACTGGTTATGGTATAGTATATCCTACATTAAATGATATGAAATTATCTACACCAGAAATAATTAAACAAGGCTCAAGATATGGGGTTAAGTTAAAGGCAGTGGCTTCATCAATTCATTTAATGAAAGTAGATGTTGAAAGTACTTTTGAACCGATTATTGGAACTGAACTTCAAAGTAAAGAATTAATTAACTATATTATGAAAGATTATGAAACAGATCCAACAAGTATTTGGAAAAGTGAGATATTTGGTAGAAGTTTAGATGTAATAGTTAAAGAAGGTATTCAAGCTAAGCTTTCAATGATGCCTGAAACTACAAGATATAAATTATCAAATACTGTTACTAAAATTGTTAATAAAGGTACTAATAAGTTAATTGCTATTGTATTATAGTGTAAAAAACTAGTTTTTTTAAAGAAATACTAGTTTTTTTCTTGCTTTTTATACTAATATTTGATAATTTATACTTGTAGGGTAAATACCTATAAATTAAGAATGGGAGGTAATCGTTATGACAAAACAAGAATTAGTAGAATTTATTGCTGATAAAGCTAATTTAACTAAAGCTGATGCTTTACGTGCTTTAGATGCTATGACTGATGGAATTGTTGAAGGCCTTAAGAAAAATGGAAAGGTTGCTTTAGTTGGTTTTGGAACATTTGCTGCTAAAGAAAGAGCTGCAAGAACTGGAATTAATCCACTTACTAAAGAATCAATTAAGATTCCTGCTAAGACAGTTGCATCATTTAAAGCTGGAAGCAAATTAAAAGATGCTTTAAACTAATTAACGATTATAAAGAAGAAGATGGAAAGTCTTCTTTTTTTGTGGTTGTTGTGATAAAATATGGTTTATGAGTTATATAAAAGGTAAATACAAACAATCTATTTATGAGTCTGAATCTGGTTATAAAGTAGGTTTATTTAGAGTACTAGAAACAGATGATGAGGAAATTCCAGTAAATAAAACAATTACTTTTACTGGTTATTTTAGTTTGCTTACAAAAGAAGATACTTATATATTTAATGGTGATTATGTTTATCATGATAGGTATGGAGCACAGTTTCAAACTAAGAATTATGAAAAGGTTAAGCCAGAAGGAAAAGAAGCGATAATAGATTTTTTAACTAGTTCTTTTGTTAAGGGGTGTGGGGAAGTACTTGCTAAGAAAATATATAAAGTTTTTGGAGATCAAACGTTAGAGAAAATAAAAGAAAATAGGGAAAACTTATTTTTAGTACCATCTATGACGGAAAAGAAGTGTGATAGTATTTATAATTCAGTAATTAAGTATTTTGATGCTGACAAAGAAATAATTTCTTTAAAAGAGATGGGGTTTACAATTAAAGAGATAATGAATTTGATGAATATCTATGGCAAAAAAATAATGGATATTATTAATGACAATATTTATTTACTTAGAGAACATATTGATTTTAAGAAACTAGATAAGATATTTTTAGATAGTAATGATCTTGAAGATGAAAGAAGAATAAATGCGGCAATTATAGAAGCTATAAAGGGACTGACTTTTGCTAATGGTGATGTTTATTTATCTAAAGAAGAGATAGAGGAAGAACTTAGTAAAACTTATAATATTTTTTGTGATGTTACAAAAAATTTTAAATTACTAGCTAAAAGAAGAGATATTATGATACTTGATGATGACTACTACTTAATGAGTGATTATTTAGATGAACTTAATAATGCTTTATGTATTAGTACTTTGTGTAGGAAAGAAAAGAAGAGTATTGTTAAGTTTGATGAACTAGTGGATAGTGCCTCTAAAGAACTTAATATTCTATATAATAAAGAGCAAAAAGATGCGATAAAGATGGCTTTAACTAATAGAATTAGTATAATTACTGGTGGCCCTGGAACAGGTAAAACTACGATTATTAAAGGCATTATAAAAATGTATGCTTTATATAATAAGCTTAATGAAAGAAAATTAAATGAACAGGTTATTTTGTTAGCACCTACTGGAAGAGCTTCTAAGAGAATGAGTGAAGCATGTAATCTTGGAGCTAGTACAATTCATCGCTTTTTAAAGTGGGATAAAGATACTAATACATTTGCAATTAATGAGCTAAATAAAGTACATTATAATTTAATTATTATAGATGAAACTTCTATGATAGATAATCATTTACTTTCATCGTTATTTAAGGGAATAGATATAAATACTCAGATAGTATTTGTAGGTGATGAATATCAGCTTCCTAGTGTGGGGCCTGGTTTAATTCTTTCGGATATGATAAATG
This sequence comes from bacterium, assembly GCA_030524925.1. GTDB lineage: Bacteria > Bacillota_I > Bacilli_A > RF39 > UBA660 > CAG-533. The sequence goes on from JAUNFS010000004.1 coordinate 41,821, forward strand.
CAGATGTGCCACATATAAAACTTGAGACAATTTATAGACAAAGTGAAGGGTCTTATATTCCTTATTTAGCTAAAGCTATTAAAGATGAAAAAATAAGTGATGATTTTACTTTAAAGAAAGATGATTACAACTTTATAGAGTGTCCTTCTAAAGAGATAAAAAATATTCTTTGTCAGATAGTTGGTAAAATAAAATCTAAAAAAATAGATATTAGTAAATTGCAGATTTTGGCCCCTATGTATAAGGGAGAAAATGGAATAGATAATTTAAATATTGTTTTACAAGAGATTATTAATCCGGAGAGTAAGAAGAAAAATGAATTAAAGATTGGCCCAATAACTTATAGGGAAGGGGATAAAGTACTTAATTTAGTTAATGATGTAGATAATAATATTTATAATGGTGATATTGGTTATATAGATAGTATTAATTTAACGTCTAAGACTGATTTGTTAGTAGTAAATTATTATAATAATCAGGTATCTTATAAAAGGGAAAATTTAAATCAAATAATTCATGCTTATGCAATTAGTATTCATAAAAGTCAAGGTTCAGAGTTTGATCATGTTATTATGCCAGTAACTAAAAGTTATTCTAGAATGCTTTATAATAAATTACTGTATACTGGAGTATCTAGAGCTAAGAAAAGTCTCGTGATAATTGGTGATAAGGAAGCATTTAAATCATCAGTATTTAATAATTATAGTTTAACTAGAAAAACTAATTTACAAATTAAAATAATGAATAATTTAAAGGAAACTTCTCAAACTATAATGTGAGGAGGAAACTTATGAAAGATTTTTTTAATTTTATGATGGGAGCTATGTTTGGAGCAGGAGTAATGCTTGGAATGGAAGAACTCTCAAAAAATAAAAATAGTATTAAAAAGAAAGTAAATACTTTAATAGATGATACTAGTAAGTTAGTAGGATAAATAAAACAGGGAGCACCTGTTTTTTTTGTATATTTTATTAAAAGTATTGCATATTATATATAAAAGTGCTACAATTGTATCAGAAAGTGAGGGATAATATGGCTACAATGAGTATTAGAATTTCTGATGCTGATAAGAATGAGGCTGATAATTTATTTAAAGAATTAGGAATGACTACTAATTCAGCAATTAATATGTTTATTAAGCAGTGTATACGAATGCAAAGTCTTCCATTTATTCCATCAATAAATTCTCCACAAAAAAGACTACTAGAGGCAATAGAAGAAGCTGATATTATAATTAGTGAAATTAAAGAAGGAAAAAGAAAAGGCTATAACGATGAAAAAAGTCTTTTTGAAGCATTAAATAAATGAATTATAGATTTACCGTTGATTTCACAAAAAATTTTAAAAAAGAATATAAAAGGGTTATGAAACAAGGTAAAGATATAAGTAAACTTAATATTGTAATTAGTAAAATAGCTTCAGGGGAATTATTAGAGGAAAAATATAAAGACCATAAATTATACGATAATAAAAAGTTTAAAAATTGCAGAGAGTGTCACATAGAGCCTGACTGGTTACTTATATATAAAATAGATGATATGCAGTTGATTCTATTATTAGTGGAGACAGGGTCTCATAGTGAATTGTTTTAAAACAGGGAGCTCCTGTTTTTTTGTATATTTTTGTAATATTTATAAATAATAATAATATGAATAAAATAAAGAATTTAAAATTATTAAAAATCTTTTTGTTTTTAGCTAATATATTACTATTATTAATAATTGTTAGAGAGTGTAAGATAACTAGGACTTGTTTTACAATTATTAGTTTAATTAGTCCAATATTTTTTGGCTTTGCTTTAGCTTGGGTTATTAAGCCGATCATGTTATTCTTTAATAAAAAATTAAGTACTTATTTATCTACTATTCTTACGTATGTCTTAATTATATTATTAATATTTTTAATAGGTTATGTTGTAGTACCAATTGTAATAAATGAGGTAAAAAATTTATTGCCTTTTTTAAAGAGTTATTATTATAAGCTTAGTCCTAGAATTATAGATAATATTAATATTACTGAGATAGGTGAGAGATTATTTAAAATAGCTAAGAGTTGTACTTTTAATATTAAAACTTTTTTACTTAATGCTTTTTATTCTTTATTTATGTCTTTTTTCTTTTTAACTAATCATAAGAGTGTTACTAGTTTTATTAGTAAGAGAATACCTGCTAGGGTATCACTTGATATAACTACTAATTTAAGACTTTATGTTAAGGGAACGATACTTGATACTGTTATATTATTTATTATGAGTTTAATAGGCTTTAAAATAGTTAAAATGCCATATATTATAATTTTAGCTATATTTACTTCTATCACTAACGTTATTCCTTTTATAGGTCCATATATTGGTGGTGTACCGGCAGTGTTAGTTTCTATGGCTACTTCTTTTAGTTTAGGGATAAAAGCTTTGATTGTTATAGTTATTTTACAATTTATAGAGTCTTCTTTTATTCATCCTTATATAATGAGTAAATCACTAAAAATAAATCCTATAGTGATTCTTATAGGATTAATTATTTTTGGCTATTTTTGGGGGATATTGGGGCTTTTAATTAGTACACCTTTAATTAGTATCATTAAGTGTTTATATGAGTATTATAAATTAGATATTAAGAGAGTTCTTCATAGATAGTTTTATCAAATTCATGGTCTGTAATATTATATTTTTCAAGAGATGCTGTGTCTATTAAGTAAAATTTATGTAAGAGTGTATCTTTACCATTTTCGGTTACTGGGTCATCCCATGTTAGGTCTAGATGAATCCAAGCATTTTCTAAAAATAGAGCATTCCATACGTGAGTATTTGATGCGACTTTGTAGTTTGGAATATTTAGTCTATTTAGAAATAAAGCCATAGCATCAGCGTAGCCACCACATACAGCATAGCCATCAATTAAAGCACCATAGGCGGTATTAGATTTAGTACTTTTTTTGTCTACATCGTATTTAGTGTTGTTGATAACATAGTCGTGAAAAGCTAAAATTTTATCTTCGTTTTTCATGTCTTCATTTATGATTTCTTCAATAATAGAATCTAGCTTATTATTTACTTCTTTTATAGTAGTACTATCGTATAATTTTTTTATTTTGATGTTTACTTCACCATCTTGAGTATATGTTACATTTATTTCTGAAAAGTCATTAAATGGACTTACAAAATTATTAATATGTGTAAGTAAACTATTATCGTTAGAGATTTTTTCTACGTCTTCTAAACATTCTTTGTATTCTTTAGGACAATAGAATGTAAATTCATCATAACCACGGTCAAAGATACTAAAAAAGATATCTTTAACGTCTTGCTGGCTTAGGGGAGAAAATTTAGTACTTTGTTTTACAAAATCATAATTAGCATTTTTATAATAGCTATTTGGTTTGGGAATAACAACTTTTGGTTCTGATGAGAAAGCATCAGATATTATATTAATTATTTTATTATTGCCAATAAATATAAAAGCAAAATCATATGAAA
>JAUNFS010000004.1:45305-61190 GCA_030524925.1 bacterium
TTTTATTATGATTTATTATTAAAAGAGATATTACTATTATATATAAAATATATTTAATTATTTTTTTCATATTGTTCACCTATAATAATAATATCAAAGATTAAACAAAAAAGAAAATAAAAAAAATTCAGAAAATCAATTTCTGAATTAGTTCATTTCTTTAACTTTTTTATTTAATCTTGCTTTTTGTCTATCGCAAGTATTCTTTTTAATTAATCCTTTACTAGAGCATTTATCTAAATCAGCCATAGTAGTTTTTAGTTGCGCTTTAGCAGCTTCAAGATTTTTTTCTTTAACGGCTTTTTCAATTTTTTTCATACCATTTTTAACTTTAGAAGTATAAGAAGTATTACTTGCTGTTTTAACTTTATCAGTTTTAACACTTTTTTTAGCGCTTTTAATATTAGCCATAAATATCTCCCTTCCTTAAATTACAACACTGATTGTACCAAAAATATTGGTAAAATGCAAGATAATATATTGCTAATTATAAAATATTTTGATATTATTTAAATAGTATAAAAATAAGGAGTCTTCTTATGTATATGAATAAATTAATAAAAAAGCAATTAATTTTGATATTATTTACAGTAGTGTTAGTAGGAACATTAGTAGTTACTACTTCTTTTGCTGTATTTGAAGATACTAAAAGTAATGCGCAAGATCAAAAAATGGCGGTAGGGGATTTAGATATTACGTTTACTGGTGGATCAGCAATTAATATAACTAATTTAAGTCCAATGACGGATACTACTGCTAAAAGTCAAACTAATAATTTATATACATTTTCTATAGCAAATACAGGAACTGTTCCTTATAAGTTTACTGTAAAATTAGAAAATAATCCAAGTTATACAAGTAACTTATTACCCCATAAGTATATTAGATATTCACTTAATAATGCGACTGTAAAATTTGTTTCAGATGATAACGGAGTAATAGCTGAAGGAACTATTGGCGCTGGAACTACTAATAATTATAGTTTGAGGTTATGGGTTGCTGATGCTGAAACATATAAACTTCCTGATTCATCTTTAGGACAAGAAATACATCTGCAAATAAATGTTGATGGTAAAGCAGGGGGCACACCGTCTACAACTCCGGTGGAAGCTGATAAGTTAGCAAAGTTGATTTTTAATCAATATACAGTTGGTGATACGCTTACAACACCAGGCTATGCGGTTTCTGCAGGTAATGAAAAAGTTCTTGCAAGTGCTGAAGATGATTATGGTACGAGTTATTATTTTAGGGGAGATATCACAAATAACTATGTGGCTTTTGCAGGCTTGGAATGGCGAATAGTAAGGATAACTGGAGATGGTTCTATAAAACTTGTTTTAAGTGATATTGTTTCATTTTCTACCGCATTTAATGATTTTTATAGTGCTACTGACAATGGCTTTATCGGATTAATGTATGGGGATGTTGGTTGTTCAAATGCTTGTTCTATGTCCGGCAATTGTTATAGTGAGTCATATTGTGATGGTATATGGACTGCATCTGCTTCCTATTCGGATGCACACCAAAATGTTAATAAAAGTACAATTCTAGAGGAATTGGAAGGGTGGTATGATAATAATATTGCTGAGTATGAAAGCTATTTAGCTGATACAATATGGTGTAATGATAAAAAAGTTGTTGATGACTCGGGATTTAATCCTCTTGGAATTTCTTTAGATACAGATTTTGGATATGGTAGTCTTTTAAGTTATTATGCTGGTGCATTAAGATTATATGATGCGGCTACGATATTAACTGATGGACCAACACTTGTATGTCCAAATGATAGCGACGGAGGGACATTATCTAAGTATACTGTTGAAGATATTAATTATGGAAATGGAGCACTTACAAAAAAAATTGGAATGCTTACAGCTGATGAAGTGGCATTTGCAGGAGGAACATTTCAAAGTTCTCCTGAGAGTTCAACTTTTTATTTAGCAAATACATCCGCAGATTTGGCCTGGATTACTAGTACCCCTTTTGCTTTTCAAAATGGAACTAATAGTTTGTTTGCAATTGGTCGCGAGGAAGGTAGTATTTCCGATGCGTATGTTGGTCTTGTTCCAATTGGATTTAGACCGGCAATATCGTTGGTTTCAAATATTAAAGCGACGGGGACTGGAACAATTAATGATCCATATGTTATAGTTGGATTATAAAAAGAATAAATAAGGAGGAAATAGATTATGGATATTTTATTTGAGAGTGAGAAACAGAAAGAAGCTACTGAGAGAGTTCTTGCTACTGTTAGGGTACGAGATATTAATAAAGAGATAGATGCTTATTTAAATGAGATGCTTAGTTATGCGAAACGTGCTGATGAAATTCTTACTAATAATAATTTTAAGGCTAGGTATTTAGATAAAGTTAGTAGAATAGATCAGAATTTAAGTGTTAGTTTGGATGAAGATTTATATGATATTGACTTTAGAGTTAAGGAAGAACTAGAGGATTTAATTAAACGTATTAATACTAGAATTAATTTAGTTCATAATAATGATGCTTTAGTTAAAGAGATAGAGAGTACTTATAATTTAAATTCTAGTGATTTAGATAGCGATGTAGAAGAAGCTAAATTAGATTTAGAGAGTATTGCATAATTATTGCGATATTTTCTTTAGTATGATAAAATATTTTTGAGGGAGAGTGTTGTTATGAATAATGCAAATAAAACACCAGAAGAAGTTTTAAACGAGAGTAATAGAATTAATAATATGAATCAACGAGTTCATGACATGGGAGATGCTACTATTAGTGTTAGTATGTCTGTTTATGAATTATTAAAGCAAAATGGATATGATCTTAGTTCTAATTTTGGGCCTTTATATGATTATTGTAAGAAGAAAAATAACGATATGATTGTAATTAATAGAGATGTTAAGGCTTTAGTTAGTTATGAAGATGATTTATCTAAAAAGGAAGCATCTACTAAGAATTTTTATGATGCTATGTTTAATCAGTATAAAACTGGTTATTTAGATATGGTTGAAGATTTGATTACTAATGATCCAGAGTTTAGTGATAAAAGTAATGCACCTAGTGAGTTTCAATATAAAAGCGGTAAAAATGAATTTGTTGTGAGAATGAATGAAATTAAATATTTATTAGGAATAGATGTTTATAATTCTGAAGATTATAGTGATAAGTTAAAGAAAGCTAAAAAGAATTTAAGTGATAATTATGAGCGTTTTAGAAATTTAACTCCAGATGAAGTACAAACAAAAGGCGCTGCTCTTAGAAATTCTATTGAACAAAATCGTTATTACATTAGTCAGTTAGAAAGAAGAATGGAAGCTGCTAATTCTTTAGGAGTTCCGAAGAATGCTATTAATTCTCCAGAGCAGGTAAATGAACTGATGTCTAAGCTTAAATATTTAAGTAATAGTTATGTTAATAGTATTGAACTTACTAAAGAGACTCGTATTAAATTAATTGAAATTTTTGATCGCATTAGAATGCTTGTTGCTGATTATCGTAATTATGTTTTAAACTATAATACAATTGAAAGAAAGTATAATAAATTAATTAGTGAAATGGGAGTTGTTAAGGCTAGTGCTAAAACAAAATCAAAAGAAAAATTAGATTCTGAAACTGATATTGATAATGGATTTGCACCACTTCCTGGAACAAAAACAATGCCTTCAGAAAAGTCTTCTGAAAAACCACAAGAAAAGCCTAGTGAGACTAAGCCAAAAGAAGAAGAACCAAACTTTAGTGAAGAAGAATTATTTCATGTTGGTGATATAGTTATTTATAACGGTAAGAGAGAAAGTCGTAAAGATATTGGAGCTCCTAAAGGTTTAGAAATTGGTAAAGAATATAAAGTTAATAATATTGTTTATATTAACGGTCTAGTTTATTTGGCTCTTGATGGAGTACGCGATGTAGTTGATTCTGCTGTGTTTGAAAAACTAGTTAAGGGTAAAGAAAATCCTGTGGAGGAAAAACCTGAGGAAAAATCTAAACCAGCTGATACTCCGACTGAAGCAGAGCCAAAAGAACCTGAAAAAGAAGAACCTGAGCCTAAAGAAAAACCTCAAGAAGAACCACAAGAAAAACCTTCTGATGAAGAAGAAAAAGATATTACTAAAGGACATGATTATAAACTTGCTTCTAGTACATTTGCTAAGCTTGCGCCTGTTTGGAGACTTGCTGCTGTTTTAGGTGTTGCTCTTACTGCAGGTATAACACCATTCTTCATTGGTGGAGGCTGGTTAGTTTTAGAAGGAATTAAAAAAATAGTAGATTCTAAATCTAGAGATATAATTTCTGTTAGAAAAGTAAAGGAAAAAATTACCGAAAAAGCAAATAAAGTAAGGGAAGCAGCTGCTAAGGGAGATTCTACAGTCACCGAACAAGATGCTAAAGATGCTGCAGATTTAGTTGCTGAATTAAATAATAGTCTTCCTACTGAACCAGAGTTAGAACAATCTGAACAAGAGAAGACTAATGAAAATAAAGAAAAAAAGCCTGCAGAACAAAGTCAGGAAGATTTAGAAGCTGATGATTTGGCTAGAGAAATTCAAGCTAATCTTGAGAATACTTTAAAACCTGCTGGTGATCTTCCAAAAATTAAGACTATGTAAGAAAAGGGGAATGAGAATGAAAGTTGATTCAATAGTTACGATGCATAATGGAGAAAAGTTTTTTATAGCTGATGAAACTTTTCAAAATAACACTAAATATTATCTAGGTAATAAAGTTGGTGAAGATGGAAAGCCAACAGATACTTCAGTAATATTTAAAGAAACTATAGATGATGGAAGTGTGTATCTAGATGTTGTTAAAGATCAAAATGAAATAAATTACTTAACTGCAATATTTTTAGCAAATTATAGTAATTATTTAGAAGAACAAGAGTAGTTCTTCTTTTTTTTTGTATAAATTGTGTAAAGCTACACTTTTTTTTATTTTTCATTTTATTTATTCTTGATGTTTTTCTTTCTTTATTGTAATATTATGGTAGACAGTGGCATGATGTGGAAGAAAGTGGGGGAGCATTTATGTTAATGGGAGAGTTTCATCATAATATTGATGATAAAGGCAGATTAATCATTCCTAGTAAATTTCGTAATGAGCTAGGTGATAAGTTTGTTGTTACTCGTGGGTTAGATAAATGTTTATTTATCTATTCTATGAAAGAATGGGAAAAGAATGTTTCTCGTTTAAAGAGTTTACCATTTACTAATAAAGATGCTCGTACATTTACGCGTTTCTTCTTATCTGGTGCTGTAGAATGTGAATTCGACCGACAAGGTAGGATAAACATTACCTCCCCATTGGTTAGTTACGCCGGTTTGACAAAGGAATGTGTTATAATCGGCGCTAATGACCGTTTAGAAATTTGGGCAAATGATGCTTGGGAGAAATTTTTTGCAGATAATGAGATAGCAATAGCTGATATGGCAGAGAATTTATTTACATCGGAGGGTTATGAAACATTATAGCGTACTTAAAAATGAAGTTATTGAGGGACTTAACATTAAATCTGATGGAGTTTATGTTGATGCTACGTTAGGTTATGCTGGCGATTCAAAAGAGGTTTTAAAGAGAATAAAAAGGGGCTTTCTTTTCGCCTTTGATCAAGATGAGGAAGCAATAAAGTATAGTGATGCAGAACTTTCTAAAATTGGGGATAATTATAAAATTATTTATAGTAATTTTAAAGATTTAAAGATACGTTTAAATGATGAAAATATAACATTAGTTGATGGGTTTATTTTTGATTTAGGGTTATCTAGTCCACAAATTGATGATGCTGAAAGAGGTTTTTCTTTTATGAAGGATGCAGCATTAGATATGCGAATGGATTTATCTGGTGAGCTCAGTGCTAAGATGGTGGTTAATGAGTATTCTTTAGATGATTTAACTAGAATTTTTAGAGAGTATGGTGAGGAAGATTTTTCTAGGCCAATTGCTAAGACGATAGTTAGTGAAAGAGAAAAGAAAGAAATTAGTACTACCTTAGAGTTAGTTGAGGTTATCAAGAAAAGCGTTCCTTATAAGTATTTTGTTACTAAACATCCAGAAAGACAGATATTTCAAGCAATTAGGATTGAAGTGAATAATGAGCTTAATATTTTAGAAAATACGCTTAGAGATGCTGTAAGTATGCTAAAACCAGGTGGTAGAATATGTGTTATTACTTTTCATTCTCTTGAAGATAGAATTGTTAAGAATGTTTTTAAGAGTTTGAGTGAGGTAAATCATCTTGTTAAGGGACTTCCAGTGATACCTGATGAATATAAGCCAGTTATAAAGTTAATAAATAAAAAACCAATACTTCCTAGTGAGTTGGAATTAGAAGAAAATAGTCGTTCTAGGAGTGCAAAATTAAGAATAATAGAGAGGTTATAAGATATGAAGAAATCTAGAAAGAAAGTAAAATTTTATACTTTGGATAAATTTATGATTACACTGATTGTTTTACTTGTGGTAGCGATGCCAGTTTTGATTGTTTATTCTAAGAGTACTTTATCAGAGAGTAATATTGAACTTGAGAGAATAAAGAGAAAAATAGAGAAACAAGAGAGCATTAATGAGAGTGTGTCAATGAAGATTAATGAGCTTGCTAGTCTTTCTAATATTCAAGATGTTGCAAAAGAAAAAGGTTTAGATTATAATAACGATAATATTATTGTTGTTAAGTAGGTAGTGGTAATCATGATTAAAGGAAATAGTAATAAGTTGTTTCAAAGAGGTTCTTTAATTGTGGTTATCATTTTATTTGGACTTATAATAGCCAAACTTTTTTATGTGGCAGTAAGTCCGACAGTTGATGGAGTTGATTTAAAGGCTTTTGCTTTAACGAGAACTACAGCAGTAAAGAAGGTTAGTGCTAGTAGAGGGACAATTTATGATAATATGGGTGAGGTTCTTGCTCAGGATGTTAGGAGTTATACGGTTATAGCGTATTTAGATTCTTCTAGAACTACTGATCCTGATAAACCTTATCATGTTGTTGATAAGCAAAGGACTGCTGATTTACTTAGTCCAATTATTAATATGAGTAGTGAAGATATTTTAAAGCTTTTAAATAGAAATGCTTATCAGGTAGAGCTTGGTCCTGGTGGTAGAGGGATAACAGAGCTTGTAAAGCAAGAAATTGAAGCTTTAGAACTTCCGGGAATAGATTTTATTAAAAGTAGTAAAAGAGATTATCCTTATGGTGATTTTGCTTCTTATATTATTGGCTATGCTAAGAAAAATGATGATGGTGATATTGTTGGTGAACTTGGTATAGAGGGTAAGTATGATAGTAAGCTTAAGGGAACTGATGGAAAGATTATTTATCAAAAGGATGCATATGGTTATAAGATTGCGGGAACGCCTGAGTATGAAGAAAAGGCTGAAAGTGGCGTAGATATTTATTTAACTTTAGATAGTAATATTCAGATGTATTTGGAAAATGCGATGGCGAAGATTGAAAAGGATGGTGCTGAGTGGGCATCTATAACGATTGCTGATGCAAAGACGGGAGCTATTGTTGGGTCTTCTTCTATTCCTTCTTTTAACCCGAATATTTTAAATATAACTAATTATAATAGTCAGCTTTCAAGTTTTACCTATGAGCCAGGTTCTACCATGAAGATTTATTCTTTTATGGCTGCAATTGAAGAGGGACTTTATAAGGGAGATGAACTTTATAATTCAGGAAGTATAGTTGTTGATGATTTTAAGATTAGTGATTGGAATACCACTGGATGGGGTAAGATTACTTACGATGTTGGTTTTACTTATTCTTCTAATGTTGCTGCAGTTAATTTAGCGCAAGCTCTAGGTAAGGAAAAACTACTTAGTTATTATGAGAAGTTTGGTTTTGGTGAAAAGACAGGAATTGAGCTTGCTAATGAGTATTCAGGTAAGGTAGAAGCATATTATGAGTCTGAACTTGCTAGTATTTCGTTTGGGCAAGGTATGACTACAACGCCTATTCAAAATATTCAGGCACTTACTAGTTTAGCTAATGATGGAGTTGTTTTAAAGCCGTATCTAATTAGTAAGATTGTTGATCCAAATACTGGAGAAATTGTTTATGAGGCAACAAGACATGAGCTAGGACGTGCAGTTAGTTCTTCTACGGTTTCTAAGATGATAGAGCTTATGGATTTAACGGTTAATGGTGAAGATAAAGCTGCTACTGGTAAAAGGTATGCTACGGATTCAGTAAGACTTATTGGTAAGACTGGTACTGCTCAATATGCACTTAGTAATGGTAAATATTCTAGTGGTACTTATAATAATGTTCGTTCTTTTGCGGGAATGTTTCCTAAGGATGATCCAAAATATGTTATTTATATTTCTGCTAAAAAGTATTTAGGTGGTGGAAGCGGTCTTGCTAATGTTGTTAAGGATGTTGTAGAGAGTATTGCTAAGTATAAGAATTTAGATCAAAGAGAAAGTGATAAGGATTTATCTAAGATTATTACTACTCAAAATTATATTAATAAAGATGTTAGTAGTACGGTTACTAATTTAAGTAATTTAGGTGCTAATGTTGTTGTAATTGGTAATGGAGATAAAATAGTTAGTCAGTATCCTAGTAAGGGTGATGAGTTACTTGCAGGAAATAAGTTATTTTTAGTTACGAATTATACAGAGGTCCAGATGCCTAATATCATAGGTTGGAACAGTGCTGATGTTAGAACGTTTGCAAATTTAGTAAAAATACCGTATACTATAAATGATTATGGCAAGGTTACTGCTAGTTCTATTGCAGAAGGAACAGTAATTGATGCTAATAGTAATTTAGAGGTTACACTTGGAGGGTTGTATGGAAAAGAAAGAGTTACAGGGTAAGAATAAAAAGTTTGGGAAGAAAGTAATTGATTTTATTAAGTTTTTCTTTAATTCAAAACAAATTTTATTTGTGGCTTTACTTTTAATTATTGGTGGATTATTAATTTTTATTAATCATTTGATGCATGCTACTAAGACTTATATGTTTAATGGGGCTAGTGATTACGTAAGAATTTTAAATGGTGTAGCTGTTATTGATGATAGTTTAGCTATTTTTGAAGGCTCTGATATAGAGTATATTAATGAAAATGATGTGAAGGTTACTTCTTATACGGCTGGATATTATGTTAAAGTAAGAGGTGAGTTTACGCCGGTATCAATTGTTAGTGATTCTAATGAAGAGGGAGTTTCTTTAAAGAAAGTATTAGAAGATAGTGTTTCTTTTAATGTTATTGAGTCTGTTAGTAATGATCATTATTTTGGTAAGGATAATGTGAAAGCACTTGATAGAGGTTTATATTTTATTATTGATGCTACTACTAAAAAAGGCGAGAGCATTAAGGATGAAATTACTTTAGATATTAAGAAAATGAGTAAATAAGGAGCGCTTGCTTCTTTTTTTAGGCTTTTTAAGTTGATGTATTTTATTTTGGGTCATTTACTATAGTAGATATAATGTTGGTTAGTTTTCTAATGAAAGAAGGAGTTATGAGTAAATTAACTTTTCCAACTAGATTTGTTGGAATTACTAATGGATATAAGCTTACCCATACAGCTATTGATTTAGCTTGGAATAGTAAACATGGTGGTAAGAATGCCGATATTTATGCTAGTGGTGATGGCGTAGTTACAAGCGTTAGAGATGGCAGAAATAATACAATGATTTACGGAGATAGTGGTAATTATGTTACGGTAAAGTATGGTGATGATTATATTTTTAGAGTTTGTCATTTGCTTAAGGGGTCTATAACGGTTAAAGCTGGAGATGTGGTTAATAAGGATACCGTTATTGGTAAAATTGGTAATAGTGGTTATTGTGGTAAGTCTAGAGGAAATCATGTACATTTTATTGTTTGGTATAATGGTAAGAGAGTAGATCCTTTAAAACATGTTTATGTTAATAGTGATAATGTAATTGCTAAGAGTAATAGCTTTAAGCTTTTATATGATAATAATGAAAGTGATAGTACTGATAGAGATGATAAAGCTTATGTGATGATTAATGCTAGAAGTGGTGTTTGGTGTCGTAAGGGAGCAGGATTTAAATTTAAAAAATATAAAGCTATTCCATACGGAACTAAGTGTGAATTACTAGTTAAGAATGTTTCAAAGATTAGTGGCTATTATTGGGATAAGATTATATATAATGGCGAAGAGGTGTTTGTTCCTAATAATTGGAATAAGTATTTATAAAAAAAGAAGGTACGATATTTAAAGTTTAGTACCTTCTTTCTTTAATTTGAGATGTTTATAAAATTACCATGTATTAGGTTGAAACTATGGTAAATTACCATGCTTTTGAAATATAAATAATAAAAAATCCCTTTAAATAAGGGATTTCGTATCAAAATTGGTGACCCGTACGGGGTTCGAACCCATAAATGCATGCGTGAAAGGCATGTGTGTTAACCATTTCACCAACGGGCCAATATAAATGGTGGGCCTGAATGGACTTGAACCATCGACCTCACGCTTATCAGGCGTGCGCTCTAACCAGCTGAGCTACAAGCCCATTTATTATTGGTGCCCAGTTAGAGATTCGAACTCTAGACCCACTGATTAAGAGTCAGTTGCTCTACCAACTGAGCTAACTGGGCATACATCGCAGTACTCATTCATTATAACATAAATATGCGAAAATGCTAGCCCTAAATTTAAAAAAATTAAAAAAAATCTTAATTTTTATAATATTTGTAAATAAAAAGTCTTAATAATATAGAAAATTAAGACTTTTATTATCATCTGGCGGAGCAGGAGAGATTTGAACTCTCGCGCCGGTTGCCCGACCTACACCCTTAGCAGGGGCGCCTCTTCAGCCTCTTGAGTACTACTCCAAGCCCGATAAATAAATTTTACAATAATTTTAATATAATGTCAATCAATACTAAGAAAAAATTTAAAAGTTGGAAAAATGTGTAAATAGAGCATTAAAACAACTGGAAAAATGTGATAATTGAGGGGTGAAATGTATGGAAAAATGTGATAATGCAATGTTTGCGTGCAAAAAAAGTAAATGTTTTGAACACTTACTCTTTTAATATACTTCAGTTTTAATTGTATCTATAAATGATTTTAAGATGGTTATGTAATCTAAATCATTTTTTATTTCTTCATCTGTTAGTGTGTACATAGGATTTACTTCAGCTAATTTAGCTCCTTCTTTTTCAAGGCTTTCTATGGTTTCAGTTTTTTCAGTACCCTTAATAATGAATAGATAAGTATTTGTTTTTGCGCTAAATAAACTTTTGGCTTTACTAAGATTGGTATTTGAGTTTTCATCATCAGCACTAATACTTAGAACTTCAAAGCCGTATTTTTCTAAAAATTTGAAGGAATTGTTTGCTACGATAATTTTTTTGTTTTTAGCGTTTTCAGCAATTAGTTTTAATTCAGCATCTATTTCAGATATTTTAATTTTTAAATCATCATAATTATTGTTAATACTTTCTATAATAGATGTATTTTTGACATTTTCTTTTAAGCCATTTTTAATATTTTGAGCCATCATTAGGAAGTTAGATGGACTTATTAAAAGTTCGCTTTTATCATTTTTTATTTCTAGTCCTTGCGCAACATCTATAATATCCATATTTTTATTTTTTTCAATTAGATTAGCAGCAATTTGTTTTTCGTTTCCTAAACCATTGTAGATAAATAAATCAGCTTTGCTAAAGTCATTTAGTTTTTTATTGGTGATTGTATAGTTTTCAATATCTACACCGTTTGGATAAATACTATTGATAGTAGCATATTCTCCGTACAGGGTTTTAGTAATATACTCAATAGGATAGAGAGTAGTATAAATATTTATTCCTTCGTAGCTATCTGATTTAAAGCAACCAGTTAAACACAACAGCATTGTAATTATTAATATTATTTTTTTCATAAATTCTCCTTTAGTGGATCATATCCATATTTGCCAAATGGGTGGCATTTTAGGATTCTTTTAATACTTAAAAATAGTCCCTTTAATACTCCGTATTTAGTAATAGCTTGTTTGGCATACTCACTACAAGTTGGGGTAAATCTACACATTTTGTGAGATGATAAGGGAGTTATTTGATATAAATTTATTAGTTTTAGTATTATTTTTTTCATGCCTACCTCATAAACATTTTACTACGAAGTCGTACTTTTTTAAAGTGTAAAGGAGAAAAAACTAGAATATTTACAGTTTTTAATATATAATGAAGATGGTGATAAGATATGGATTTATCTAAATATGGGGTAAGTAGTGATAATAAGATTTTAAGTGTTGCCCTTACTCATACAAGTTATGCTAATGAAGAAAATGTTCCATCTTATGAAAGATTGGAGTTTTTAGGTGATGCAGTTTTAGAACTTATTATGAGTGATTATTTTTACAAACAAACTGATTATTCGGAAGGTAAGATGACTAAGCTTAGAGCTAGTTATGTCTGTGAAAGTGCTTTGGATGAGTATGCAAAAGTAATAAACTTAAGAGATTATATTAAAGTTGGTCATGGACTTAAGCATGAGATTAATGAGACAATTACTGCTGATGTTTTTGAGGCAGTGATAGCTACTATTTATTTAAATAGTGGTTATAGTAAAGCTAAGGAGTTTGTTATGGATATAGCGCTTCCTTTTATTACTAAAGAAGTTAAGTTTATGAGTGATTATAAGTCTTACTTACAAGAAATGGTTCAGACTGATCAGAGAAGCGTTACTTATAATGTTATAAATGAAAGTGGTCCTAGTCATGATAAAACTTTTGAGGTAGAAGTTTTAGTTGATGGAATAGTGTATGCTAAGGGTATTGGTAAGTCTAAGAAGGAAGCTGAACAAAATGCAGCTAAGAATGCAATTTTAATAAGTGCAGGTGATGTAAATGAAACTGTTAAGAATTAATATACATGGTTTTAAGTCTTTTGCTGATAAAACAGTTATTGATATTAAAGATGGAATTACGGGAATTGTTGGACCTAATGGTAGTGGTAAAAGTAATATAGTAGATGCTGTTAAGTGGGTTTTAGGTGAGCAGTCACTAAAAGATATACGTGCGGGAAATACATCGTCAGATGTTATTTTTATGGGCTCTAAATCTAGGGGAGCACTTACTAGAGCGTGGGTATCTTTAGTATTTGATAATAGTGATCATTATTTAAATAGTGACTTACAAGAGATTGAAATTAAGAGAGTAGTATACCGTTCTGGTGAAAATGAGTATTATATTAACAATGAATTAGTTAGACTTAAGGATATTACTAATCTATTTATTGATTCTGGTTCTAGTGTTAATTCGCTTTCTATTATTTCACAAGGTAAAATTGGACAGATTATTAATGGTAAGCCTGAAGAGAAGAGATCAATTATAGAGGAAGCAGCTGGTGTTTTAAAATATAAGAAAAGAAAAGAAGAGACTTTAAGAAAGCTAGATAAAACTAATGATAATTTAGAAAAAGTTAATTTAGTTATTGATGAATTAATGGTTAATTTAGAGCCTTTAAAGAGTCAAGCTGATACAGCTAGTAAGTTTTTATGTTTAAAGAAAGATTTAGAAGATAAAGAAATTGGGTTACTAGCGTATGATATTGATGAGATTAATAAGAGTTATTTAGAACATAAAAATGAAAGAGATAGACTTGATAAAGAAGTGATGAGTGTTAGTAATGTTAATGTTTTAGATAATAATAAGATAGATGGGTTAAAACTGTCTTTATTAAAGCTTGAAGATGAAATTAATAATAAAAGTGAGCAGCTTTATAAGATAACAAATGAGCTTAGTACAATAGCTAGTGAAAAGCAAATTATGCTTGAAAGAAAAAAATTAAGTGCTGATGATACTAAGTTAGAGGCTAATATTTTAAGTCTTAATGAAAGTAAATTAAAGATTAAGAGTGAAATTAGTAGTTTAGAAGAGGAACTTAAGAGGCTTAATGAAACACTTGAGAGTAAAAAGAGTAGTGCTAGTAAGTTAATGGATGAGTATAAGAAGTGTAATATTGATAAAGATGTTACTAATGAAGAACTTGCTAAGCTAGTGAAGAATCTTGCAGAAAGTAAAAATAAGATAGAGATATTAAAAGATAATATTAATAGTGATAGTAAACTTCCTTATGCTGTTAAGAGTGTAATTAATAATCATAAATTAAATGGGATTATGGGAGTTATTGGTAAGTTAATAGAGACTAGTAGTGAGTATGCACAGTGTATTGATATTTCTTTAGGGGCACTTGCTAATGTGGTAGTTACTAGTGATGAAAAAAGTGCTAGAGATGCGATAACTTATTTAAAGCAAAGCGGTACTGGAAGAGTTACTTTCTTTCCACTTAATGTTATAAGACCTAAGAGAATAGATGATAGTGTTTTAAGTAGGATTAGTGGAGATAGTGCTTTTATTGGGGTAGCTTCTTCTTTAGTTAAGTTTGATCCTATATATAGAAATATTATTCTTAATGTACTTGGTAATGTGATAGTAACTGATAATTTAGTGAATGCTAATAGGCTTGGTAAATTAATTAATTATTCTTATAAGATTGTTACTTTAGAAGGTGATGTGGCCAATGCGGGTGGTAGTATTACTGGTGGAGCTACTAATACAAAAACAGGACTAATTAATTTGAAGTTTGAACTTGATAAAGAACTAAAGTTATATGATGAAAAAGTTAATAGTATTAAGTTAAAAGAAGAGAAGGTTAATGAGCTTGATAATGAGCTTAAGATTTTAGAAACTAGAGTGTTTAATTCTAATAATGAGTTTAATGGAATTAGAGATACGGTTTTAAGAAAAGAAAAAGAGTTAGAGGAATTAAAACAAAGCTATGATAAAGTAGATAATGAGATAAAAGGTAATAGTGGACTATTAAATAATACGATAGATAGAGAGATTGAGGAGTTACTAAGTAAGTATTATGATCTTAATTCTAAGAAGGATTTGTTACTGGCTGATGTTAATTTGCTTAAAGCTAATAAGAATGATTTACAGGCTAATTTGAGTGAGTTAGAGTTAAGCAATAGAAAACAAAATAGTGAGTATAATGCTTTAGTTAAAGAGTTAAATGATATTAATGTTTTAATTAGTAAAGAAGAGGTTAAGTTAGATAATTTACTTTTAAGATTAAATGAAGAGTATGGTATTACTTTTGAGAAAGCTAAAGCTAATTATTTGGAAGCGTTAGAAGATGCTGAAGAGGTTAGAAACAAAGTTAATTATCTAAAGAGAGAGATAAAGACTTTAGGAGATGTTAATGTTGGTGCTATTAGTGAGTATGAAAGAGTTAATAGTAGGTATACTTTCTTAAGTACGCAAAGGGATGATTTAACGTCTTCAATAAATGATTTACTTAAAGTAATTAACGAGTTAGATGATGAGATGAAGGAAAGATTAACTAGTACGTTTGAAGAGCTTAATAAAGCCTTTAAAATGACGTTTGTTAAGTTATTTAGGGGTGGTGAAGCTGAGCTAGTATTAACTGATCCAAGTGATATTTTAAATACAGGTTTAGAAATTAAAGCGGTGCCTCCTGGAAAGGGAATAAAGAATACTAAGTTGTTATCAGGAGGAGAAGCGACATTAACTGCTATTGCCCTTTTATTTGCGGTTTTAAGTATTAGAACTGTACCATTTTGTATACTTGATGAGGTAGAGGCGGCGCTTGATGAAGCAAATGTTGATATGTTTGGTAAGTATTTAAAAGAGATAGAGTCTAGTACGCAGTTTATAATTATTACCCATAAAAAAAGAACAATGGAATATACAAATAACTTGTATGGAATTACGATGCAAGAGTCAGGTGTTTCAAAGTTAGTTAGTGTAAAATTAGAAGCATAGAAAAAGTATAGAGTGAAAACTTTATATTTTTTTTGACATATTTTTTATTTTTGATGATATATACTTTTATTGGTCCCCGCCGCGGGCGGTACCACCTTCGAACTGCCCGGCGAGCTTCCGGGCGAAAC
>JAUNFS010000020.1 GCA_030524925.1 bacterium
ATCACCGGCAGATATTTTAACTCCAGAGCTAAGTGATAAAGATGGACGCACGCCGCGGTTGCCGCTAACGTCGCCGAAACCAAGGAAGCTACCGCCACCAACAACCCAAAAGTAAGCGACGACGCCATTAAAGCCGCCAGGGGACAAAGCCCACCAATAACTTAAATTAGTATTGCCTTTTATATAATATGATGAATTTGATATACCATAAGCGCCTCCAGCAAACATTACTTCATCTGCTGTTAAGATTCCTACTTTTTTGTCTAATGCACCATTACCATATTCTGTATCATTTACGGTAAGTTTAGACAATTTTCCGCCTAGATTATCATTCAAACATATTAAACTAGGTCCTGTACCACCAGCACTCAATGAAGATGCTTGTACTAGTCTTTTTGCCGTACCATAGTAATTTCCATTCTTTGCATAACCATAATTTGTGCCTAAAGTCCAACTACCAGGATTAAATGCTGTATCTGTTACTACACTTTTATCGTTACACCATATTGTATCTGCTAACTGATTATCACTGAAGCTGGTTTGCTTTGAAAGGACATTTGTATACCATTTATTTAGATTTGCTAATATTATACTTTGATTAGTATTAGCATGAGCTGCAACATAAGAACTGGCATCAATAGTACCATACATAAATCCTACATAAGCATTATCATTATAATTTGAGTTAAATTTTGATCTATATGTATCCCCTTCATATCTTGCAAAAGCATAATCATCACCAGTTACATTGCATGGCGTACTACTTGATGGAGTCATATTACTATCAGTTAATCCATTATAATTATATAAAACTAGCTTTATTGAACCGTCCCCAGTCACTCTTACAATCCTCCAGCACATATTAGCATACTCAACAAAGTTATTAGTGACTGCTCCTCTAAAATAATAACTTGTTCCATAATCATCCACTGTACTAGCAAGAACTGCTTCAGTATCAGCAGAAATTTCAGAACTTGGTGTTGTTAATGGCTCACTCACATTATTATCTCTCTTTATAGCTGAAAGTAATGTTCCATTTGCAGCACCATTCCAGCCATCAGGTGAAGCAATATTAGATGCCTGCGTTACTACAACAATCTTACCAAGCCAAGTCTTATTTACACCTTGAGCTGCGGTTGTTTCACTATCCATCCATATTCTTAAATCAAAGCTTCTCTCCTCATTTGAATTAAGTCCTGCATCTACAATTAAATAACCTTTTCTGCTATTATCTAAATCAATTAAATTTTTATCAGTTAAAACCACTGATGGTCCGTTTATAGTGCCCTTTGGTGATATATTTACTTTAACAAAATCATCCTTAAGATATGAACTACTACTAGAGTCTCTATACTGACTATCTATCGTGATATATGCTTTAACATAACCTGAGCAGTTATTCTTTATCGTAAAAGTAAATGGCGTTTCTTCTAAACCTTCCTCATCATACATTGACACAGCATCAACTAAATCAATCTTAGCACTATCTTCAGTAAGTGTCGTACTAAAACAATTTCGTGAAGCTATCTTATTATTTTCACTTTGTCTTAAATACAATCTAAACCAAGCATAAGAAATCCCAATAATACAAATTACAGTAATTAATAAACCTGTATATATTTTTATCTTATTATCTTTACTCTTCACATATATCATCTACTTTCATAATTAATTATATAATAATACTTATTTTAAAGCAATAAAAAAACTGGCAATCACCTTACCAGTTATTTAACAACAATACTAACAATTCTCTTAGGAACTACGATAAACTTAACTATTTCCATTCCTTCTGTATACTTATTAACATTAGCATTCCCCAAAGCCTTTTCTCTAATTACCTCTTCACTATCTTCATCAGTAATTAAAATACTTCCTCTAAGTTTGCCATTAACTTGTACGCCAATTTCATACTCACTATCAACAGTTTTAGCCTCATCATATACTGGCCAAGAACTCTTAGCAAGTTCCTCTCCTAAACCACATTCTTCATTTAGTTCCTCAGTTATATGTGGGGCAATTGGATTAAGTAGTGCAAGTAACGTTCTATAATCTTTATGAGTTATAGTCTCTTCCTTTTCCATACTATTAAGAAGAATCATTAGAGAACTTACTGCCGTATTATATTTCATTGTAAGCAAATCATTAGTGACTTTCTTAATTGTCTTATGCATTAGACTTTCTAAATTCTTAGAATACTCATCACCAATAGTAAGTTTACTCTTAATTCTATCTACTCTTTCTAAGAATTTCTTACAACCTTTAAGACCATTTTCACTCCAAGAAGCATCTTTAGGATAATCACCAATAAACATTTCATAAGTTCTAAGAGCATCAGCACCGTAATTATTAACCATATCATCAGGATTAACGACATTACCCTTACTCTTACTCATCTTCTCATTATTTTCACCCAAAATCATTCCATGAGCTACTCTCTTCTTAAACGGTTCTCTAACACTTACCAATCCTTGATCATACAAAAATTGATTCCAAAATCTTGCATAAAGCAAATGTCTTGTAGCATGTTCCATACCACCATTATAATAATCTACTTGTCCCCAGTAATTCATAGCATCACGACTAGCAAATTCATGATCATTATTTGGATCCATATATCTAATCCAGTACCAACTACTTCCAGCCCAGTTAGGCATTGTATCAGTCTCTCTCTTTGCCATCTTACCACAATGTGGACAAGGAGTATTTACCCAATCACTTAAAGTACTAAGTGGACTTTCTCCATTGTCAGTAGGTTCATAACTACTAACATCAGGTAGTACCAAAGGAAGTTCTTCTTCAGGAACTGGTACCCATCCACAATCTTCACAATAAATCATTGGAATTGGCTCTCCCCAGAATCTTTGTCTAGAGAAAACCCAGTCTTGAAGTCTATAATTAGTAGTTTTCTTACCAATCTTATTTTCTTCCAAATAACTTATCATTTTACTTATTGCTTCATCTTTACCAAGACCATCTAAAACTCCTGAATTAACATGAACTCCATCACCAGTATAAGCTTCTTTAGAAATATCTCCACCATCTATTACTGGAATAATCTCAATTCCAAACTTCTTAGCAAATTCATAATCTCTTGTATCATGAGCTGGAACTGCCATAATAGCTCCTGTACCATAACCCATTAATACATAATCAGACACATAAATTGGTATCTCTGTATTATTAACCGGATTAATAGCCATTAAACCATCTATTTTTATTCCAGTCTTTTCCTTACTTTCATCAGTTCTTTCAATCTCACTTTTTCTCTTAGCTTCCTCCTGATAAGCCATAATTTCATCAATATTTTTAATTCTATCTTTATACTTTTCTAAATAAGGATGTTCAGGACTCATAACCATAAATGTAACTCCATAAAGAGTATCACATCTTGTAGTAAACACAGTTAGTTTATCATCAGTTCCCGCAATCTTAAAATCTACATCTGCACCAATACTCTTACCAATCCAGTTAATTTGAGCTGTTTTAATTTTATCCATAAAGTCAGTATCTTTTAGTCCCTCAATCAAACTATCAGCATAACTACTCATACGAAGCATCCACTGATTTTTAAGTTTCTTAGTTGTTGGTCCTCCACATCTTTCACAAACCCCACCAGCAGCATCTTCATTAGATAGTCCTACCTTACAATTTGGACACCAGTTAATATCTTTTTCAGCCTTATAAGCCATACCAGCCTTAAAGAATTGTAGAAACTGCCACTGAGTCCACTTATAATAATTTGGATCACTAGTATTAATCTCTCTACTCCAATCAAAAGAAATACCCAAAGCCTTAATTTGTTTCTTAAATACCTCTATGCACTCCTTAACCATATTAGCTGGATAAACATGATTCTTTATCGCATACTGCTCAGCTGGAGACCCAAAAGCATCCCATCCCATCGGATACAAAACATTATATCCTTGAGCTCTTTTAACTCTTGCCATCGCATCTAAAGCTGTATAACTTCTAACATGTCCAACATGTAGTCCTGAACCAGATGGATAAGGAAATTCTACCAAAATATAATATTTAGGTTTATCACTATTTTCTTTAGCCGTAAATACTCCTTCCTTTTCCCATCTTTCTTGCCATTTTTTCTCTATTTTACTTGTATTAATCATTTTCTATTCCTCTTTTCTATAACTTTCTTTAAAACAATACCTATTAATCCATAAACTAAATAAATAAGTACAAATAATAATCCAAAACCAAATAATAACTGCCACACATAACTTAAATCAAGCATTGTACAAAGCGTACCAGAAGCACTTATTATTAAACTATTAGCTAAAATTATAAAAGGCCATAACCGTTTTAAATTAATATCTTTTAACTTAATCTTATATTTTAAACATAAATACTTAACCTCTTTAGAGTTAGCTAAATCTTTTTTCTTTAACTTAACTAAAAAGATAATTAAATATACAATAGCTACTACTACAAAACAAGTAACAAACACAAAAAGATCTTTCATAACGCCTCCTCTAAAATAAAAACCACGACTCATCCAAAGGACGACAAGCCGTGGTACCACCTTAATTTTTAACTTAATAGATATAAAGCTCTTACCCTATCACATCCAAAAGCAAGTTCATAAATCTCTATTATTAGTTTCCACCAACCACTAACTCTCTCTAAATATTAATTTACTAATACTCTTTCTTCATCTGCTTAAAATGTATTATATTAAATTTCTGCAACATATTCAAGTAATTTTATAAACATTCTAACATATTTTCCATGTAACCCCTTAGCTCTTAACTTTCTTATCTCTATTCTCTTTTGTTTAATATCAATATCACTAAATATAATTGCTGCAATATTTTCTTTTAAACTAGTCTTAATCATTAAATCACTTAAGATACTATCAATATCTTCATTAATAATTCTCTCAGCTGCAATCTCTATATCCTTACCCTTACAATTAATAGATAACTGCTTAGTAGTAGGTACATTTACTACTTCTACAACAAAATCATTACCATCCTCATAAGAATTAAACTTATCTATCTTCTCTTCACCAATATAAATTACAACATCACTAGCTTTTCTAGTATTTCTAAATCTAATCAAATAATCTCTATTTACTGGTATTATTCCTGTCTTACCATCAGTAGGTCTAATAATCACTGTAAAATTATTTGCTTGATAATTATAATCTATATCTGTAACTAAGTAAAAACCATCTAAAAATGCACTACTAATACCATCATCTTCATAAAGTTTATAAACATTACTAGCTCCAGGAAATATATGTACTTCTAACTTACTTGGCACACTGGTATTATTTAAATCATCATTAGCTAAGAATGCCATTGGAATAATTGTTCCTCTTTTAGCAAATACTGGATAATCTTCATCTTTAAAAAATGACACATATCTTTTACCACCAACAAACTTTTTACCAGTTTTAAAATCATACCAAATACCATCAGGTAAAAATATTCTATGAATAGTACGGTTCATTAAAACCTCTTTTTTAGTTGTTATTGGTGCTATTAAAAGTTCTGTTCCAAAATAGTATTCGTTACGGTACACTGGTTCATCATAAATCTCTGGATATTTATAATATAATGGCTGAACTAAAGGAAGTCCTGTCTTAAAATACTTATATCCTTCAGTATAAATGTATGGTATTAATCTATGTCTTAATCTTAAATAATCTTTAACTACTGAATATGTCTTAACGTCCCAGTGCCAAGGCTCTCTTTTATAAAAATGTGAAGCATCACTACTAAAACGAAGTATTGGACTATACGTTCCAAACTGAACATATCTCATATAAAGTTCAGGATCTTCTATGCCATCTTTATACCCACCAATATCATGACTCCACCAAGATAGTCCAATATTAGCACTTCTAGAGTTATATTCAGGAAGTTTTTCTAATGTATCCCAAGAAACCTTAGTTTGTCCACTATATAACACTGGCATCGTATGAGCAGCAACTAATCCATTACGAGATAAAATCATTCCTCTTTTTTTAGGACTACTCTTATAATTATTATAATGAAAATAATTAAGTGCTCTTAAAGTATATAAATCATCTTTATTATCATAATTAATAAAATAAAAATCTACACCAATATCATTTAAAGGCTTAATAAATTCATCAAAATAAGCTGTTAACATCTGTTTATTAAATACATTAAAAGGAATAAGCCCTGGCTTAACGTATCCAGCTATATTTTTAAATCTTTGATAAGCAATTTCATCTGGACTAATTCCATGTGATGGATCTATCTCTAACCCTAAACGAATATTATTTGCATGTAACTTATCAATAAACTCTTTAGGATTATTAAATAAATTATAATCAAAAGTATAACCTGTAAGGGTATTTTCATAAGTCATATGCCACTCATTACCTAAAAGTAACACTGATAATGGTATTTCATTCTTTTTAAAACTCCATACTAAATCATCAATATCTTTAGAGTTATAAGTTACATCTTTATTCCACCAAACGCCCAAACTATAACGAGGCACTAAAGCAGGCTTACCAGTTAGTTTAAAATAATCTCTTAAACAATAACCAAAATCTTTACGATACATAAAAACATAAGTATCTAATCTCTCATCACTTCTTTTACCAAAAGAACCATCTCTATTAAATATTAGACTATGACTATCATCTAGTGAAACAAACCCATCAGTAGAATATAAACCTTTAGATAATCCAGTATCTAAACTATAACCAGCTCCTTTAAAATTACGAGCTTCTGCCGCCCCAAAAAACCATACTTTATCAGTATTATTTAATGATATCTTAAAATATTGTGAAGGATTCATCTTAGACCCAAAAAAAGGTTTACCCTTTTGATATTCAAGTTTAAAATAATTAGTAGTTATAACTAAGAAATTTTCATCTTCTTTTTTCATAAATTTAGGCACATCAAATTTACGAAACTTAACTAATTCCGTAGGTCTATCTTCAAACTTATTAGATGAAGAGTACTCTATTCTAACTAGAATATCACTAAGAATTGTTATTCTATACTTATCTCCCCTAATAACTGCTGCAGCTGATGAAATAGCATCTTCATAATTTTTTATCTCAAAATAATCCTTCATCCTAACCAGTCCTAACTATTATTAAAATAATTTTAGCACACTTAATACGCATTTTCAATTGACTTTTACATACATTTAATATATAATACTCTTGCGTATTTAGGCAGGTTCTTATTAATTAATAATGTGTTTATTTGCAAGAACTTTAGTAACTTAACTGCCTTAAGTGAAAAAAATAATAAACACCCTATTAAAAGATAAGAATTCCTTTAAACGAAAGAAAGGAGAATACAAATGTCAAGATATACTGGTCCAGCTTATAAGAAGTCTCGTAAATTAGGTTTCTCTACTTTAGAAAATGGTAAAGAACTAGCTAGACGTCCTTATGCTCCTGGAATTCATGGTACTAGCAGAAGAAGAAAATTAAGTGAATATGGTATTCAGTTAGAAGAAAAACAAAAAGTAAGATTTATGTATGGTTTAACTGAAAAACAATTTGCTCATACATTTGAAAAAGCTGCTAAAATGAAAGGTATTGCTGGTGAAAACTTCTTAAAATTATTAGAAAGCCGTTTAGATAATGTTGTTTATCGTATGGGTCTTGCTAATACAAGACGTGGTGCAAGACAACTTGTAAACCATGGTCATATTTTAGTAAATGGTGAAAGTGTTGATATTCCTTCTTACATTGTTAAAGTTGGAAGCACTATTTCTGTTAAAGAAAAATCACTTAACCATCCAGCAATAAAACAAGCATTAGAAAACACATTAAATCGTCCTGCTTATGTTGAGTTTGATGATAAGAAAATGACTGGAACTTACTTAAGACTTCCAGAAAGAAGTGAACTTAATGCTGATATTAACGAATCATTAATCGTTGAATACTATAATAGATAGTAACCAAAAGCGCATAGAAATATGCGTTTTTTCGTGAAAATCTATTTAATAATAATCTAAAATATGCTATTATAAAAACTTATTAGGGGGATATATGGATAATATTGCTAAGAAAAGATTAAATAGAACTATTGAAATTGAATACGAAATTCTAAAAGAATACAAAAGACTAATAAAAGCGGAACGTAAAAATGGCCAAAATTATAGTAATGAAAGATCACAAATTATACATAATATAAACTTTCTTATCACAGCTGAACTACAACAATTACTATATTTTGCACAAAATAGACAAATGGCCTATGAAGTATTCATGGAATTATCCAAAACAGCAAAATTTAAAAAAGTAAATTTATCAGATATTTTAGAATCTGAAAATGATAATATCCTAGTAACCGAAAGACTATATAATTATTTTTACTTAATGACTCTAAAAGATCCAAAAATATTCGCTAAGCTAGTAAGTATTCCCGACGCTTTAGAAATTGCTGATAATGATGAAAGCTTATTAAATGATACAATAACCTACATGTACTACCAATCTCCTCGCTTATCTTTAACATACAAAAAAGCTTTATATAGCTTACTAAATGCCAGCAACATTCCCGATATGGATGCCTACAAATATCTTTTACAGTTTACTGATCCTGAACTAGAAGAATTTCAAATTGAAAACTATTTTGGAGCAATTCCTAAAGATTTACTCGCTGGAATTAGTGGTAACACTTGGATCAAAAGACATCAACAACTTAAGTTTCAAGATATGATTTTTGGTGATAAAATTAATGATGCCATTGAATCTCTAGAAAATCGTCCTTCCCCACTTTCATATTATATCTTTTCATGCTGTTTATTATTTCTATCAAATAAAGAAATTTTAGACTTACGCGATTCATTAGATGAAACTGAACTAGACGATGACACAAAAGAAAGACTTTTGTTATTAATTAAAAACAAACCAAATTTAAAAAAAGCACTAAATGCTGATAACAACGAAATAGAAAAGAACTTAAAAGATTATAGCCTTACTGACAAAGAAATTGCCAAATTAAAAAAGTTATTAGAGCTTAGTAATACTATTATGGAAACTTATATGTCTTTAATAAAAGCATATAATAGTAATCCTAACAGTACTGAATTTAAAAACCTTCTTGCAAAACTTGCTCTACTAAAAGATGATGAAAACCAAATCTATGACTATTTTAGTAAAAATCCTGAAAGTGCTAGAAAAGCTGCAGACTATTTTGAAGAAGAATTAAATGAAACCGTAGATTTTCCAGAATTCATGATTCTAAATAAAGACGACGAAGAAGAACTAGTTCTATCTAGAATTATTTATAAACTAACATCATGCGCTATAAGAGATCAAGATAACTATATGATTTACTTAAATAAAGACATCAAAACTTTAGTTCCTGACTATGAAGACAAATTACCAGAAATTAAAGACTATGAAGCAAAAATAAAAAATCAATTACACACTGCCGTATTAGAAGAACTAGAAAATCAAAAAGACACAGTTGAAATTAACATATTTGCTTTCTATCTATTATATCTTTGTCCTTCATTAGAAGATAATTTTATAAAAACAGGTAATCCATTTCCAAGATTGTCAGAAATTACTACAACCCTAAGTGAAGAAGATGCCGATTTAATTGGTACATATCGCGTAGATGAATTATTAGATGATACTCTAAATACTTTATATTTAAGTAGTGATGAGGACCTAGAAACTGTACCACACGAAATAGATGTAATCTTATGCACACTTAAAGCAACTCTAAGATTCTTAAGTCTAGAAGAACTAAATAATCTAAAAATGGAACTAAAAGACCTATATGAAAGTGATGAATATGATAGTTCAAAAATTGATAAGATCAAAGATTTAATCATTGAAACAATAGATGATACAATTGAAGAAAGAAAAAAACAAAAAGAAAAAGGAAACCAATTTCCTTCACCAAATGACACAATAAAATTTTAATCCTTACTAATTTCTGCCTCGTATAAATGCTTATATTCGGGGCAGTTTTTTTATGGATACCTTAGTGTTTCCATCATTTAAAAATACGAACTGTATCTCATAAAGTACTTGTCACTTCATCAATGCTTTTATAATTTAATAAAACCTACTTCCAAAGTTAAAAAAAATTGATAATCAAATATCAATTTTTATTTAGTTATTTCACTTGTTGTTACTTTAATACTTGCACTAAATACTTTATTTTTGTCAGCGTCTTGAACTATATGATTATCTGGGAAATAAATATTTAATTTATAAGTATGAACCTTATTAGTTCCTGGCATAAAATATCCTGATCCTAAAGTAATATCTGTTGCTTTACTAATATTAGCAATATCTTTCCAAGTACTTACATTTACAACACTTCCAGTATCTCCAGTAGTTTTACTACCAGTTAAACTATATTTTAATGCTCCAGCACTAAATTCATTTTTAGATACAGATAAAATTAAAGTATAAGGCATTTTCATATTTTTGGTTGCATCAGTACTATTAGTACCTGTTAATGTAAAATTCTTTACACCAACTGGAGTATAAGCACTTTGATCACATAAATACGCTCCACCATTACTAGGCTTTTTACTATCACATGAAGCTGCTGTAGGTTGAACATTTTCAGCAATATCTACACTATTTCCATTTGCAAAATTAATCTTTAATTGTCCTGCTGCAACCTTTAAAGTTGAAGTAGTTTCACCAGTACCTATGTTTGAAGTGAAGTATGCATATGTTCCTCCAACTGCAAATATTATTACTGTTACCAACCCAACTACTGCTATTACTAACGACTTATTGTTATTCATATTCTCATCTACTTTCTATTAAGATTATAAAACATAAACTTAATTATAGCAAGAAAAAACTAACTAAATATTTAGTCAGTTTACTTTTCTATAATATTTGCGCATCTAGCACAAATTCCATCATGAAGTTCTTCTACATAATTCCAGCATCTATTACACTTTTCACCATTACTCTTCTTAACAAGAACTGATACATTATCATACTTAGGTAATTCATCTGTTGTAAATGTAACCTTAGAAACTATTAATAATTGATGCAATACTTTGCCAAGTTCTTTCTCTACATCTTGATACTTTTCAGGTAAATTAACAAGAACCTCAGCCTCTAAACCAGAACCGATAACCTTTTCATTACGAGCGCTCTCTAATGCTTTAAACACATCATTCTTAACATCAAAGAAATGCTCCCATAACTTATCATCTATCTCATATTCTTGTACTTCAGGCATATCACATAAATGAACGCTCTCTAACTTATCTCCAGGAATATAACTATAAATCTCTTCCATAGTATATGGTAAAATTGGTGCAAGTAATACATCCAAATTCTTTATAATATTGTAAAGAACAGTCTGTACACTTCTTCTTACTAAAGAATCAGCTTTTTCAATATATAAAATATCCTTAGTAAAATCTAAATAGAAATTAGAAAGTGTAAAGCTAATAAAGTTATTAGTAAGCTTATAAACATCTTGGAAATAATATCCACTATAAGCATTTTTAACATCACTAACATACTTACTTAGCTCATGCATCATATACTTGTCATATAAAGGCATATCTTTAAACTCTACTAAATCTTTCTTAGGATCAAAATCATTTAAATTACCTAAAATAAACTTAGCAGTATTTCTTATCTTACGATAACTTTCTTTAACTTGTTTAATTAAATCATCACTAATTCTAACATCTTCAGTATAATCAGTAGAAGCTACCCATAATCTTAGTATATCAGAGCCATGTAATCTAACCATATCAGATGGAACAATTACATTTCCTAAACTCTTACTCATCTTATTGCCTTTACCATCTAAAGTAAATCCATGAGAAACTAATTCTTTGTATGGAGCCTTACCAGTAACTGCAACTCCACAAATTAATGAACTATTAAACCAACCACGATATTGATCAGAACCCTCTAAATACATATCAGCTGGATATGGTAAGCCTTGTCCTCTTAAAACACCATTCCAAGTAGACCCAGAATCAAACCAAACATCCATTATGTCAGTTTCTTTAGTAAAGTTTCCATTTGGACTCTTAGGATTTGTATAACCCTCAGGAAGTAAATCTTTAGCTTCTCTTTCAAACCAAACATTAGAACCATACTCTCTAAATAAATCAGCAACATGCATCATAACATCATAATCACAAATAGCACTACCATCTTCATTATAGAATATTGGAATTGGTACTCCCCAAACTCTTTGTCTAGAAATACACCAGTCTCCTCTATCATGAATCATATTATATAGTCTCTTCTTACCCCAAGGAGTGTGGAATTTAACATTATGTTCTAACTCATTTAAAAGTTCATCTCTAATTTTATCTATACTACAAAACCATTGATCAGTAGCTCTAAAGATAATTGGTTTCTTAGTACGCCAATCATGAGGATATGAGTGAGTAATAAACTTAAGTTTTAAAAGTACTCCAAGCTCATCTAACTTAACAGTTACAGCTTTATTAGCATCCTCAAAAAATAATCCAGCAAATGGTCCAGAAAGCTCATTTAAAACTCCTTGATCATCAATACCATTAACCATCTCTAAATTATATTGTTTGCCAATAATAAAGTCATCAGCACCATACATTGGAGCCATATGAACTAAACCAGTACCAGCATCTAAAGTTACATGAAAGCCATCAATAACTGGACTTATTCTATCCATAAAGACATGTTTATATTTTACGCCTTCAAACTTATCTCCACCAAATACCTCAGTTACTTTATAATCCTTCCATCCAAACTCAGCTGCTAAAGAATCAACCAAACTATTAGCTACAATATAAACTTTACCATCAACTAAAACCTTAGCATAATCAAACTTTTCACTAATCGCAATACCTGTATTACAAGGTAAAGTCCAAGGAGTAGTAGTCCAAATAACTAGATTTTCTCCTACTTTAACCGTGTCATTTCCCTCTACAACTGGAAAAGCTACAAATATAGATGGATCTTTACGATCATGATATTCAATTTCTGCCTCAGCTAAAGCACTCTCACTAGAAGGTGACCAATAAACAGGTTTTAATCCCTTAAAGATTAATCCCTTACGAGCCATCTCAGCAAATACTTCAATTTGTTTTGCCTCTAATTCTTTTTGTAAAGTAATATAAGGATGATCCCAATCAGCTAAAACATTTAATTCTTTAAAGCCAGCCATCTGCTTTTCAATTTGTTCATAAGCATACTTCTCACACAAAGCTCTAAAGTCAGCTTTACTCATACTTTTACGATCAACACCACTATTAGTAACAGCTTGTTCAATTGGAAGTCCATGAGTATCCCATCCAGGAATATAAATCATATCCCTACCATTCATCGCCATATAACGATTAACAAAATCCTTTAAAATCTTATTCATCGCATGACCAATATGAATAGCTCCATTAGCATAAGGTGGCCCATCATGAAGTATAAAAGGTTCTTTACCCTTATTTTTCTCTCTTAACTTTGCATATAAATCCATCTCATCCCATTTAGCTCTTTGTATTTTCTCATTTTCCGGTAAATTACCTTTCATTTGAAAATCAGTCTTAGGCATTAAAAGTGTATCTTTATAATCCATTTTATCAAATCCTTTCTAAAAAAAAAGCCCACAAACCTAAGGACGAGAATATACCCGTGTTACCACCTTAGTTCATGAACTTTATTCACACACTCATTTTCCTTAACGAAGAAATCCGTACTATTCTTATCCAATAGTCACATCTGAAGTGATTCATGATATTTCCAGCATACTTACTTTCACCATAATGTAAGCTCTCTTAATGCCTTTCACATCAACGTCTTCATCAACTGCTTTTTATGTCTTAAATTATATGCTTTTTAAGTACTTATGTCAACCATTTTTTAAGAAATTTTCCTTAACGTTAATTTTCATTTGGAAGTCCGTTTTAAGAAAATAACGGAATTAAGTCTGATTATAGTATAATATATTTTGTTTCTTTGTAGTTTTAAGGAGGAATGAAAAAATGAAAACATGGAAACACATGAGTGAAGAAACTAGAAAAATTATTTGTTCTTGTATTTCACATAATAAAAAATTAGTTGAAATAAGTAAAATTATAAATTATGATCCTAGAGCTATTTCTAAAGAAGTTAAAAGAAATAGAAAACCAGTTGATTATTCTAATAAAACTGAAAGTAAATGTCCTAAACTTAATAGATGGCCTTATGTTTGTACTAACTGCAAAAATAGATATAGAGATTGCCACTTTGATAAATTTATTTATGATTCAAAAATTGCTCAAAAACAAGCTGATGCTAATCTTATAAATTCTAGAAAAGGTATTGATTTAGATTCTGATGAATTTAGTAAATTAGATTTTATTATTAAAAAAGGTACTGATGAAAACAAATCTATTTATCAGATAAAAATTGAAAATAAAGATAGTATCAATAAGTCTATTTCTACTTTATATAGATATGTTAATAATGGTTATTTAAAAACTAAAA
Source organism: bacterium (assembly GCA_030524925.1). Classification (GTDB taxonomy): domain Bacteria; phylum Bacillota_I; class Bacilli_A; order RF39; family UBA660; genus CAG-533. The sequence goes on from JAUNFS010000020.1 coordinate 14,426, forward strand.
GAATTGATTTACCTTATGCTGTTAAATATAAAAAAAGAAAGCATAATAAAAAGTATGAATACACTGACAATAAAATTGACAGAAGTAATCATACTTACCTTGACTACTTGTCATACATCCACAAACATCCAAACTGTAATGTATGGCAATTAGATTTTTTAGGTACTATCAAATCTGATAGTAAGAATATTTTATCATTTATTTTACCAAATGTACACTTTACTTTATTAGATATTATAAATAATCCGAATTCTAAAAAAGTAGTTGAATTCTTTGATGATTTAGAAAATATAATTGGAATAGAATGCTTTAAAGATTTAATACAGGTTATTTTAACCGATAGAGATCCCTGTTTTAACGATATTGAAGGTATTTGCTTTTCTAAAATAACTGGTGAAGAAAGATGCAAACTGTTCTTTTGTGATCCCTATGTATCTAATCAAAAACCTCATGTAGAAAATATGAACAAACAAATTAGAAAATTTTTCCCAAAAAGAAAATCTATTGACAATCACACAAAGAATTCTGTAAGAAAACATAATATGACATTACTAAATTCACCAATTAAATCTTTAGATGGGAATACTCCTAAAGATGCATTTATTGCAGTTTATGGCGAAGATTTATTTAATAAAATCTTTGATATTGTCAATGACGAACGTAAGTGAGTTCATTTTGATCATTGACAATAAATAATATTTAAAATAATACTAACAAATAAAGTTTTTCTTTATTTGTTATCAATAATATAAATACTACAAAGAAACGGAAATAAGTTTAAAAAACGGAAATAACCTCCGTATTTTTGTCATGCAATAATTTATATATTTATTAATTAATAGTCCATCTTTTATCAAGCTTATTTCCTTTTATCATTATAAAAACGGCAATAAATCTGAAAAAGAAAAAATTCCGTTAAAAAGCGGAATTTAGTCTAATAATTTACG
>JAUNFS010000021.1 GCA_030524925.1 bacterium
AACACACTTTTATTACTTAATTGCACTTATTTGTGCACTTTAGATTGATTCAACGGAATTAATTATAAAAATAATAAATGGTAGCTTCACCGATGACAGTTGCTAGAGATTGCTGATATTTGGTATTTTGTAAATTAGTACGATCAAAATAGTTAGTTAAAAAACCACATTCAATTAAAACACCTGGGGTATTTAGCTTTTCATACATGTATTTTCCTGTGTTTATTTTAACTTTGCGTTTAGAGTTAGAAAACTTATTTAAATGTTCTTGATAGATTTCTGCGATAGCTTTATTTTGTTTAGGAGTTTTTGTGTAAAAGACTTGGGGGCCACGATATTTAGTGTTTTCATAGCTATTTAAGTGAATTGATAAATAAAGATCCGCATGAGAGTTATTAATAATTTTAATACGATTATCAAAGTCGCTTTTTTTTCTTCTTGTAGCATTTATATCACTTAAATCGTTGTCGTCACTTCTTGTTAAGATAACGTTTGCCCCTAGATTTATTAGTTCATCTTTTATTTTTAGGGTTATTTGTAAGTTCAGATCTTTTTCCTTTATATTTTCAACAATAGCTCCGCCATCCTTTCCTCCGTGTCCACTGTCTAAAATTATGGTTTTGCCAATTAGGGGAAATGATGCAGTTGTGCCATTTACCGAAAGCGTTATAATGAACAAAAAACAAATAATTAATAATATATATAATACTTTTCTCATATTAAATTTTATGTGATTTAGAGTTTTATTTGCAAAAGAAAAGAGAGTTTTTATTCCTCTCTTAAAGTAGCTTTACATTTACGGTTTAATTCTTTGATGATTGAATTCATTTTTTCATTTATTTGCTCCGCAGTCATTGTTGTTTCCTTATTGTCAATTGTAAATTTAAAGCTTATGGATTTTTGGCCTTCAGGTATTTGGTTACCACGATATTCTTCTATAAATGTAATACTGTCAACTCTATTTTTTATAGCGTTTTCAATTTCTTTCCAAGTTATCTCTTCAGGAACTAGAACAGATAAGTCTTTTTCAACTGATGGTAATACTGGAATGTGCTTGAAGTTATTAGTTCTAGAATCTAATGGTTCTAATTTATCTAAATTTAATTCTAGTACGGCTACATTAGTACGTTTAATTTTTGCTGCGTTCATGGTTTTGATTGATAATAAACCAATTTCACCAATTTTTTTGTTTTTAAGTAGAATGTCTAAATGTACATTAATGTCTGCCCATGATGGTTTGTCTCCTTGTTTAAGGGTTATATCTTCCATATGAACATAGCCTGGCATCAATTCAAGTACTCCTTTTAGTTCATAGAATAATTTTTGTGGGTCTTTACCAGTTATTGAAGCGATTAAATGCTTTTCTTGGATTGGTAGAGTTTCTTCTTCAGTTGATGGATGATATTCACCTTTTTTAAATACTTCGGCAATTTCAAACATTTTAAATTCAGTGAAGTAACGCAAATTGTTAGTGATAGCTTCTAACGAACCAGGTAATAGTGATGTACGTAAGTATTTTTCACTTGGTGATGGAGGCGCTACTAGAGTTATATTTTCTTCTTTGTTTGCTCCTGATGCATCAATATATTTTTCGTCTATCCATGGGTATGTAAAGATTTCATTAAAGCCACATCTTAATGCTAGGTATTCTTTAATTCTTCTTTCTAATGTATAATCTCTTTGAAGAACAGCATGATCAACACTCATAGTAATTGGTACTGGTTCAAAGCTTTCAAAGCTTAATAGTCTTGCTATATCGCCCATTATGTCATCTTTAAGATATACATCCCCTGTTGAACGCCATACTGGAACTGTTACATGGTAATTTCCTTTAGCATATTCTACCTTATAGCCTAGGTCGTTTAATACTCTTTCAATTGTTTCTTTTGGCAGAGTTTTACCTAGTCTAGTATTTAAGAATTCTTCTGGTACATCTATAATTTCATTTTCAGTTTTTACTGGATAATTGTCTACATAAGCAGTAATTTTGCTTTCAGGAAAGATTTCTTTAAATAGTTCTAGAGCTAAGCTTAGACCATCATCAACTCTTTGGGTGTCAATATTTTTTTCGTATCTAATTGAAGCATCGGTTTTTTCATCAAATCTTTTACCAGTTTTTCTGATGCTTTTAGCAGTAAAGTTTGCTACTTCAAGGACTATGCTTGTTGTTTCCGGTAAAATTGAATCTTTGATACCGCCGCGAATACCTGCTAGAGCCATAGGTTCTTTTGTATCGCAGATTACTAAGTCATCTTCTGTAAGCTCAATATAATTCTTATCTAATAGTTCTAATTTTTCACCTTTTTGAGCGTTTCTTACAACAATTTTTTCACCTTCAACGTGAGTTTTATCAAAGGCATGTTCTGGCTGACCGGCTGCTATCATAACAAAGTTTGTGATATCTACGATAGCGTTTATTGGTCTACTACCAGTATTTATTAAAATTGCTTGCATCCATAGTGGTGATGGTTTAATAGAAACATTATCAATTTCTACAGCTGCGTATCTTTGACATTTTTGAGGTTCTTTAATTTCTACGTCATATTTTTTGATACCTTCTGGCATTTTAAATTTTGGTAGTGGTTTTAATGGAAGATGGTAAATAGCAGAAAGTTCTCTTGCTATTCCATAGTGCCCCCATAAATCTGGCCTATTAGTTAGGGACTTATTATCTATTTCTAAGATGGTATCGGCAAGTTCTAAAACGTCAGCGATATTTTGGCCTGGCTTACAGTCAATTCCTTTTAAGTCTACTATTTCACGTTCATCTTTTGGCGGAAACATCTCTTTTAAAAATATTTCAGTAGCACCGCAAATCATTCCGAATGATGATTCTCCTCTTAAATTTGACTTTTTGATTTTGACAAGTTCGCCTTCGCCATGCCAGTAAACTTCTGATCCTGGTTTAGACACAATTACAAATTCGCCTTCATAAAGGTTTGAGCCTCCGCAAACGATTTGTACTGGTTCTTCTTCGCCAATGTCAGTTAAGCATAGTTTTAAGCTATCGGCGTTTGGGTGTTTTTTTACTTCTAAAATTTTACCTACGACAATGTCATGAAATTTTTCGCTGGTATTTTCTACACTTTCCACTTCTACGGTTCTTAATGTTAAATCATAAGCTATTTGTTTAGATGTTAATTCTTTTGGTAAATCTATATATTTTTTAACTAAATTTAGTGATACTCTCATTTTTATCCTCCTATTTAAATTGATTTAAAAATCTTAAGTCTGCGCTGTGGAATAGTCTTACATCATCTACTCCATAACGCATCATTACTAGTCTATCTAGTCCGATGTTGATATAAAATCCTGTCCATACATCTGGGTCTAAGTTTGCGGACTTTAAAACATTTGGATGAATTACTCCGCCTGGCATAACTTCAATCCAGCCATTGTGATTACATACTTTGCAGCCTTTTCCACCGCATACTAAGCATTCCATATCTATTTCATAACCCGGTTCAGTAAATGGGAAGAATCCTTCACGCATACGGACATTTACTTTGCGGCCAAATACTTTTTCTAAAATTGTTTGTATCATGACCATTCCTGATGAGAATGAAATATTTTTATCTACGATAAGGGCTTCGTATTGAAAGAATGCTCTTTCGTGTCTAGCGTCAGTGTTTTCGTTACGGTAAACTCTTCCTGGATAAACAAATCTAGCTGGAGCACCGTGTTTTAGTAGATATCTTACTGAGCCTCCAGTTAAGTGTGGTCTTAGACATAGTCTTTCATTACCACTTTTTTCTTCAGTTCCTTCTAACCAGAAAGTGTCCATTGATTGTCTTGCGGGGTGATCTTCTGGGAAATTTAAATTGTCAAATGCAAATTTTTCACTACTAATGTCGTCTTCACTGTAAACTTCAAAGCCTAGTGATAGGAAAGCATCGTTAAGATCGTAGCACATTTGGGTGATAGGATGCATGGTTCCTCCAAGGACTTTTGTTCCTGGGATGGTTAGGTCAAAGTTTTCGCTTACAACGCTTTTTGATTCAACGATTTCATCTTCTTTTGCTTTTAGAGTTTCGGCAAATGATGTTTTAATATCTGTTGCTAGAATCCCTATTTCTTTTCTTTCGTCACCATTAAGACTTCCTAAAGACTTTAAAACTTCGGCTAAAGCGCTTTTTTTGCCAGTTAATTCTTTGTTTATTTCTTGTAATTCTTCTAAGGTTTTAGCATTATCAATTTTTTGTAAACCTTCTTCTTTTATTTGAGTTAGTTTTTCCTTCATTTCTTTTCATTCCTTTCTTAATTAAAAAAATAGTGACCATCCATAAAGGACGAATCACTATTAATCCGCGGTACCACCTTTGTTCTAATAATTAGCACTCAATAGAATAACGCTCTTCACGATTTGGCTCCATTACTGAATTTCATTAACCGCCTTTCTATTGTAGCTTTCAGCCGGTGGCTACAAATTTCTTTTGTAGAGTTTCAGTTAACTACTTGGATAACTTCTTTGCCAACAAATTAATGATATTATATAGCGTTTTTTTTTCTTTGTCAAACGGTTAATCCATTTTTTCTAATTCTTTATATGCAACTTTACCAACTAGGGTTGATGGTAGTTCATCTATATATCTTATTTCTCTTGGAATTTCGTATTTTGCTAAATTTTCTTTCATATATTTCTGAATACTGTTTTTAGTTAGTAGACCATTATTATCATCCTTTAGTACAATGAAGGCCTTAACTATTTCACCTTTAGATTCACTTTTTACTCCGATTACTGCACATTTTTCAATGGCTTCATGGTTAAGTAGGATTTCTTCTACGTGAGATGGGTAAACATTGTAACCACTTGTTATTATCATTCGTTTTAGTCTTGATTTGTAGTGGAAAAGTCCCTTCTTATCAACACAGGCAATATCTCCGGTATGTAGCCAAGTTTTGCCGCCTTCTTTATATAATGTATTTTTGGTTTCTTCTGGTTCTTCTAAATATTCCATCATGACATTTGGGCCACTAATAACTAATTCTCCGTCTTCACCAAGTGGTGCTTCTTTTTTTGTGTTAATATCTATTATTTTAAATTCTGTATTTGGAAATGGATAACCGATAACATCAGATTCGTTTAGGATGCCATCTGGAGAAAGTGCGACTACTCCGCTTGATTCTGTTAAGCCATAGCCGATTTTAATTTCTGTTTCACATCCGTAATCTTTTAGAAATTTATTTACTTTTTTCTTTAGATCTATGCTCATGGAGTCTCCACCACATACTACTAATTTTAAAATACTTAGTTCATTTTTTCTAAATTTCATTTTAGAGATTGCATCATAGAGAGTTGGGACGCCGCAAAGAATGTTGAATTTATACTTTCTGACGTATTTTTTAAATTTTTTAGCATTAAATTGAGGAATAAGGATTGCTCGCATACCGTTGTAAAGTGGTGTGTGTGTACAAATACCAATGCCAAAGGCATGAAAGTTAGGTAGAAATGTTAAAAAGGCATTTTCGGGTTGTAAGGCTTCAGGTTCTGTATATTTACTTTGCAAAGCTTGGGCATTAAAAGAATAGTTACTAATTACTACACCTTTTGGTTTACCGGTTGTTCCACCGCTATAAAGGATTACGGCTGGGTCATCTGAAGCTACAGCTTCGTAAGGATCTTCTTGATATTTGCTGGCATAGTTCATAAAGTGGTCCCATAATATGAATTTTTCATTTTCTTTAATATTCATTTTACGTCCCTTTACTAACCAGTATAAAAATGCAGTTATTCTTTCCATAGATTTGGTAGCACTTGTTACAATAACTTTTTCTAAGTTTGTATTATCAATGATGTTATTTACTTTTTTATAAGCAATATCGATACATAACATGACTTTAGAGTTGCTTTTATTAAGGTAGTATTCTATATCTTTTTCGCTTGATAGTGGGTGAATCATGTTTGCAACGGCACCAATTTCATTTATAGCATAGAACATAGCTACTTCTTCTGGGGTGTTTGGCATACAGATGGTAACTTTGTCGCCTTTTTGAACACCTAAATATTTAAGAGATTTTGCTACTTTATTTATTTTTTTTATTAACTGTTTATAGGTAATTTGATTATTTTCGTATTCTATTGCGGTATTATAGGGGTATTTTAAAGCACTTTCATAGACAGCATCATAAAGACTACCTTCAAAGTAATTTACGCTTTTAGGTAATTTGTTGTGATGATAAATCCATTTATTAATTATTTTGACGCTTACTTTTCTATATGCATTACGAGCTTTTAAATATAATTTTTCAAACATGCGTTTCACTTTCCTTTATTATTTTTCTTTTAATTATATTATTGTTATAAAAGTTTGATAACTATTTGATTGATTGATTTTCGCTTATTGTAAGATTTTTGTTAACAACTTCATAACTATCCACAATTGATATAAATACTTTAGGGTCTATAATTTTTAGACCTTCTTTTAGCTTAAAGTATTCTTTGGTATCAACAGAGGTCATGATAATTTTATTTTTTTGATTAGAATATCCACCTTTTATGTTGATTTCAGTTAGATCATGATTTAATTCATTTATTATGTAGTCTTTTACTTCTTTTTCTTTAGTAGTAATAATAAAGAAGGTTTTACTAGAACTTATGCCGACTTTTGATTTTACAGTCATGTAATCAATAATAATTACGATGATTGCTGAATATAAGGCGTTTTCAAAGCTAACTACGTATATTGTTAGGACAATTAGTAGCATTTCAAAGATGTAGGTAAATGTTTTACGACGATATACTTTAACAGAGTTAAAAATATCTTGAAGTAAGTAGATGCCACCTACTGAATAGCCTTCTTTAAATATATAACTATGCCCTAAACCAATTAATACACCACTTACGATTGTTATTAATATCATGTCTAGGCCACTAATATTTATATAATTTGTAATGTCTTTTGTAAAATAAATAATTATGGGAATTAGCAAACTTGGAATAATATATTTTTTGGTATTTTCAAGATTAGTAACAACTATACTAATTAGAAGAATTGCTAAATTTATAATTAGTAAAAATATGGCTGGATTGTAGCTTGTTTTGTAAAATAATAAGCATGATAGTCCATAGATATTGTTTGTTATTAAATCGTTAGGAATAATGAATAAGTTAAAGCTTACTCCAATTAAAATACAACCAATTATAATATTTACTAATTTTTTCATTTTCTACCTCTTTATTCTTAAATAACTTTCCATAAAATTTTTAATTTCACCATTTAGCACGGCATCGGCATTTGATGTTTCCTCGCCAGTTCTTAAATCTTTTACTAGTTTGTATGGTTCTAATACATAGTTTCTTATTTGACTGCCAAAGTCTATGTTAATATGATTTTTAAGATTGTTAATATCTTTTTCATTGTTTTCGTCCAAGATTTTTTGAAGTTTACTTTTTAGGATATTTAGTGCAATTTCTTTGTTTTTAATTTGGCTTCTTTCGTTTTGGCAAGTAACTACAATTCCAGATGGATAGTGAGTTATGCGTACTGCACTGTCAGTTGTGTTTACGCCTTGACCGCCTTTGCCACTAGAACGATAAACATCTACTCTAATGTCGTCAGGGTTAATTGTTACATCTTTTGTCTGACTTATCTCAGGAATTATTGATACTGAGGCAAAGCTTGTATGTCTTCTTTTATTAGAATCAAATGGGCTAATGCGAACTAGACGATGGACTCCCTGTTCTGATTTAAAATAGCCGTAAGCATAGTGACCGCTTATTTTTAGGGTTGCATTTTTAATGCCTGCTTCTTCGCCTTTTTGATAATCTATTTCTTCGTAGGTATAGCCGTACTTGTCACAAAACATTTTGTACATTCTAAGAAGCATGCTTGCCCAGTCTTGACTTTCGGTACCACCAGCTCCAGGATGAATTTCTAGGAAGCAATTAAGATTATCATATTTTTCTGTAAATAGAGTGTTTATTTCTAGTTCTTCTATTTCGCGTTTAATCTTTTCTGTATTAATTTCTTTTAGTTCTTCTTCTGTCATCAAGTTAATTAATTCAATATTATCATCTAATTCATTTACTAGATTCTTATATGAACCTACTTCTTTTTGAAGGTTTATTAAAGTACTATTTAGTTCATTGCTTTTGGTAATATCTGACCAAATATCTGGTGAATTTAGTTCTTCTTTGATTTCATTTATTTTTGTTTGTTTAGCATCTAAGTCAAAGTGACCTCCCAATTAATTCTAATTTTTCTTTTAATTGTTTTAGAGTAGTTAGCATATTTTCTTTATTCATAAGATTACCTCAATTGAAATTATATCAAAAAAAAAGAAGAAAATAAACATCTTCATTTTACACGTTGTAGTGTTTTTTGATGGGCTAGATACTCTTTAATAGTGATTTGATCAATATCAACTTGTCTTAGGTAAGAATACATTCCCATAAATGTGAAATTAAATGGAGCATGCCTACTACCACTGTTAGTAATTCTTATGGAGTGCGTGTCCATTTGTAGTTTAGCGTGACTCTTATTAAATGTTAAAATAAATGTCTCTTCATCTACTTTTTTTATTCTGACATAACTTGCTTCTTCTATTGGATTGTCATCTGAGTACCAAACTATATCTTTTCCATCTAGTAATTCTTTTGACATTGTTCCTTGATATTCTTTATTTTGTAATTCTTCGTCTGCTATTTCATTATTTTTGTATGGTTTGTTACTGATTACTGCATTATATAAATTACTTAGACCTTCTAGTAAATATGGGTTGTTTTCATCTATGATTATTGAATAACTTTCTTTTAAGTTTTTGATGTTATCCTTTGGGAAAAAATACCAATATAAATCTAGATTATTTTCGTAAGCAATTATAAATTTTCCTTCTTTAAAATTTGTTTGAAAACTATCGTGTCCAAATGAGTTTGTTGTTTTAGTAGTCATACTTATCACCTTGCGAGACATATTATAACAAAAGTAACTATAAATTAATATATTTTTTTAACCATTTTTCAAATTCTTTGCTGTCTTGATATTTTGGTAAGTCTTCATCTTTTTCGCTATCTAAGTATGCGATGATTTTACCGTTTGAAACAATTATTACTGATGGAGCATACGCAACCGTATCGTGAATAAATGTTTTTTTCATTTCTTCGTATGGTAAATAGTATATGCTTAATTTATGTTTGTTCATTACTTCTTTAAAGATATCTTCGCAGGGAATTTCTAATGTGCAATAATTATTATATGTAAAAACTAAAAATGTAGATTCTTGATTTTGGAAATCATTTATTGTAGTGCTGTCTGCATCTATAAATTTACTTTCTTTATAGTATTCCTTGTCTAAGGATAGTTTACTATTATTACAACCAGTTAAACTAAATAGACAGATAAATATAATTAAGAATTTTTTCATTTTTTAATTTTGTGAAGAGTTTTAAAATCTATGTTGTAGTATGGTACTTTACTAAAATTGTAATAATCTTTGCCATCTTTGGTTTCTTTAACGTTTATAGAATTTTTTCCTTCATAATACCAGTAACCACCAATGTCGCGTACTTTGTCTTGATTCCAACCTAGTGATACTAGCATATTTTTTACTTGACCTGCATATCCGCCTGCACCGCAGATAATAAATATGTTTTTGTCTTTTGGAAATATTGCTTCTAATATATCCATTGATTCTTCATAATTTGGTGTATAAGTGTCATCATCGTTTAGTTTAAACAGTGTATCGCCTACATAAAGACCACTTACGTTTTCTTTTTCTTTTTGTTTTATATATTCATCTTTAAAACCGGCTAGGTATGGTGATGGGATAATTTCAAATCCTTTAATGTAACCGGTAAGATATCTATCACCACCTTTATTTTCCCAAGTAGCACTATCAACTAACATACGGACGTCACGATATACTGTGTCAGTTCTAAACAAATAATTGTCTATTGTTTTTTCATTGATGTTTTTATCAATACCATATGTGCCTCTTAAACCTTCAGATAATTCGGGAGCTGGTAATGGTTTTTCTAAAACTCCTTCTTCCTTTCTAAAATTAATGATACATAGTAACGAACCTAAAATAATTATTGCTAGTGTCATTACTATAATTGTAATATTCTTTTTCATTTTTTCTCCTTTCTAGAAAAGTATAAAATACAATAAATAAAATTTAAATAAATTGCTGGTTGAATGTTCTCAACCATTGGTTGAAAAAAAGAAGATCTTTTTAGACCTTCTTGATTACTTAATTCTTCTTGCTTCTAAATAGTAACGTTTGTCATAACTATGACCCATTGAGAATGTTTTTCTTGGTAGTGAACCATCCAATATAACAGTTTTGAATAATTCATTTTTAGGCATAGCATCAAATATAAATCCTATATTGTTAGGTTTGTGAGCAAGTTCTTTAGTTACATCTTCACCATGAATGTAATCTATTTTGCCTTCATTATTTTTTAAATAATCATCTAAAAACATTTGGATAGAACCTACTGCGATGTTTGATTTTGGATTTTCAATGTACCATAGTTCATCAATTTCATTGGTAATAATCTCAAATTTTTGACCATTACCATCTTTATTAATATTATAAAATTCTTTTAATGATTTAATTAAATTATCTTTGTCTGTATCAAATATAACACGGTTAATTGCTTCAAATTCTAGAGCTGGACTATGAAGGTTTACAAGTTCAACTAGAGCATATCTTGCTGGATGATGTAGATATTCTTCTTCATTCATAGTTTTCTTTAAGTTTTCATAACAAGCTTTAGCAGTTGCTAGAGAGTGATTACCATCTCCCATTGCAAATAATAAAACACCTTTGTCTGTTACTCCATATTTTTGATTAAAGTTTTCTTCATTCGCTAAGCTTTCTAAGCCTTTTGTTATTTCATTTACTATTTCTTCATTTAAAAGGTATCCTTTAATATGTCCACCATTTTTCATTAAATCAAAATCATAAACTTTATCATTTTCAGATACTTTATTTTTTAAAGATTCAATTATTTCTTTTTTGTCATCGTCTATTAAAATCATAATATGTGGAAGTTCTAGTTCAGCATTTTCTCTTATTTTTACTCTTGGTGGAATACGCTCTATTACTGTTTTTTCAGTTGCTCTAATTGGTGTTTGAGAGCCTTGCTCATAAGAATAAGCTTCTAAGTCAACTATTCCCATTATTCCTTCTCTTACTTTGCTATCGCTTTGAGTTCTTTCAAGATAAATCATACTGTCAGGATATTCTACAAAGAAATTTTCTTTAATTAACTTGTTCATGTTTGAGTTAATATTATTTATTCTTTCTTCTACATTGTTATCCTCTAAATAAATCTCTGGTAAAGTAAGATTTAAAGTTGATGGACTATCTCCAACTATTTTTGCAACATCATTCCAATAGTCTGGCTCACTAGTGTACTGATCGCAAGCTACTACACTCCATTTTGTCATATCTGTATCTTTTGGAAGTAGTATATTTCCTTTTTTAAAAGGTATGTTCATGTTATCATCTCCTATTTAAAGTATATCATCTTAATATGTCAAAGTAAATTAAATCGCCTTATTTTTAATTTCTATTTTTTTGGTTATATAAGATACTAATTTGGTTAGTTTATCAAAAATATAAAGTGAACATATTAGTAATACTCCAAAAATTAATGCTATTTCAGAATTAATTAATTTAATATTAAAGAATGAGTATTGGATGATAGCACAATAGACAAAACCGTCAATTAGTAGACACCATAATATTAGTCTAAAATAGTTAAATGGTGTACATAATTTATAAAGGAATATGAATCCTGTTGTTCCTGTTAAAAATACAACTAGGCTTGAGACAACATCATCTGGTAGGTTAAATGCTATTTTAAATAACATAATAATTGTTACATTAAATACGACAGTTAAAGCTGCTGGTATGCTTTTACTTATGACTTTAAGAAGAAAATTCCCGCTTACTAATTCTTCGTTTGGTTCTAAGGCTAAAACAAATGATGGAATACCAATTGTAAATGCAGTAATTAATGTTAATTGAATTGGTATAAAGAAATATTTACTTGATAAGATAACACAAAGCAAAATTAGAAGAATTGTAAAAATAGTTTTTACTAATAATAATGATGCGCTTCTTTCAATATTGTTGATTGTTCTTCTTCCTTCTGCTACTATGTGGGGAATGCTTTCAAAGTCTGAGTTTAAGAGAACTAGCTGACTTACGTTTCTGGTTGCATCACTTCCGCTTGCCATTGCTATACTACAATCTGCTTCTTTTAGAGCTAGAACATCATTAACACCATCCCCAGTCATAGCAACGGTTTTTCCTTGATTTTTTAGTGCGTTTACGATTAACTTTTTTTGAATTGGTGTTACTCTTCCAAATACATTATATTTTTTTACAGCTTCTTTTATATCATCATTATTAAGCGTACTAGCATCAACTCCGCAAACATTTTCTAAACCCGCATTCTTAGCAACTTTTCCTACGGTCTTATAATTATCTCCTGATATAATTTTGATGTCTACTCCTTGCTTTTTAAAATAATCTAATGTTTCTTTGGCGTTTTTTCTAATAATATCTTCTATTAGAATGAATGCTAGTGGTTTTATATTTTCTGGCTTTTTTAGATTTGCACTACCACTTGCTAGTAATATTACGCGGTAGTTTTCTTGATAGACTTTTATTTGATTTTCATATTTTTTATAATTTGATTTTAATACGAATTCAGGAGCTCCTAAAAAATAAATGCCATTGTCTTTAAAATTGTAGGCAGAGTATTTTCTTTCAGATGAGAAAGGTAAACTTTCTTGTAGACTCCATTCTTGTTTTTTGGGGAAATAGGCACTTAATGCTTCCATTGTGGAATTCTTTTCCTCTGAGGTAGAACATATTTCTCCAAGAATGGCATTTATATCAGCTATGCTTTTTCCTTTTTCTAAAATTACTTCTTTGACTTTCATTTTTCCTTCAGTAATTGTTCCAGTTTTATCTAAGCATATAACATTTACTCTTGCTAAAGTTTCAATGCAGTATAACTGCTGAACTAAAACTTTATATTTTGATAGTCTTATAACACTTACAGCCATTACTGAACTGGTCAAAAGAATTAAGCCCTCGGGAATCATACCTATTAAAGCGGCAACTGTTGAAAAAATTGATTCAGATAGGCTTCCAGTGATGCTGTACTGATTTATCATAAATAAGATGCCTACTGGCACTATTAAAATTGATAAGACTTTAATTAATTTATCAAAAGAATTTTTTATTACAGAATTTACTTCTTTATTATATCTAGCCTCGGAAGATATTTTAGATATGTAGTTTTCTTTTCCAACGTTTACTACTTTGGCATAACATGAGCCGCTAACGATAAAACTACCAGATAAAAGATTATCACCCTTCTTTTTTAAAACCGGTACTACTTCACCCGTTAAAAAAGATTCATTTACTTCTACTTCGCCTTCCAAAATTACTGAATCTGTTGGAATTTGGTTACCAATTTTAAAATAGGCTAAATCACCTTTAACAATTTCTTCATTTGCAATTTCTACTTTTTTAGAATCACGAATAACTGTTGTCTTTGTTTCTGATAGAAAGGATAACCTGTCTATTATTTTTTTTGATGTAATTTCCTGAATTGTGCTAATTATTGTATTACATATGATTACACCTAAAAATAGGCAGTTCTTTAGTGAATATAATAATTTACCACTAAATATACCTACTAAAATAATTGAAGTGGCTAGCACAATATTTAAGAGGTTAAAATAAGTAAATACATTCTCTGTTATGATTTCTTTTGTTGTTTTTGTTTTAGGCTGAGTATTATAATTAACTAAATTTTTAGCTATTTGTGCATTTACTTCTTTTGTGGATAATCCACTTAAATTTACTTCATTTTCTTTCATAGTATCACTTTCCTAATGTTATTATATCATTTTTATGAAAATTAAAAATTGTTGAAACTAAAAAAGTGTCCTAAATTGACACTGTTGTTAAGTTTGTTTTTTGAATGAACAATTATGATCTTGCCATAAAGCATAAAATTCTTCGGCTGTTTACCAATCTAAATTATAGGCCTCATACAAATTACATTTTGTGATCTCTTGAATTGCTAAAGATGAAAGGTAAGCATTTATACCAGAGAGCTTTTTATCTTTATACATGTTTTCTAATACATCTACTACATCACGACCTAGTTTACTATGTTTTTGTAATATTCATTTTTTGTGTAATCGTAAGGGTTAGAAGATGTCATATTTGATTCATTACTAATTCAAGTTAAGTTTTCTATAATTATATTTTCTAAATTTGCTTCGGTATTATCAAAATTATCTTTGGATTTATTTGTACAACCGCATATACATAAAATTAAACATACATTCAAATAAATTATTTTCTTCATAATAATACTTTCTTTCAATTCTTGAATTTTGTTATCTAGATCTTAATATTTTGAATTAAAATTTAGTAAACTCTGCATACCACTTATAACTGCTGAAGATTCAAATGCAATATCTGGATGGGCATATGTTCCAATACTATATCTCCCACCTTTTGAAATTATTTCTATTGCTTTAGTTCTTTTTACCCATTGTGTTGGTGAATTGCAAATGAGTTTCTACCGTATTTAGTTTTAATTGGGGCGAATTCGACCAAATTAAAATCTTGATTATGAATTTCTTCCCATAGTCCAATATAATCAATAGTATTTATTCTTCTTAACCAGTTTTTAACTTTAAAAGATGGATCACTTGAATTTTGATACTTTGCTAAATCAGTTAAAGAAATGTAATTAACATTTCCAACTCTTAGTATTCCCACCTTATTTTCTTTAACTATTATTTCTGCTGTTACTAAATCTTTTTTCAATAATTTTTTCTCCTTTCTATTTAGATTTTAAAAGGTGTCAATAAATATAATTATTGTTCACACCTTTATTTTATACTACTTTCCGCAACATTGCTTATATTTTTTACCCGAACCACATGGGCATTTGTATTGGTGCTTTTGATATCACTTTGTGGTTTTTGGCTCTTTAATTTCGTCCCTTTGGGCTTCCGGTAGCACTTGTAAATGTAAATATTTTTTTAAAAAATATTTTGTATTTTAAAAGAATATAGTATAATATATTAAAGGAGGAATTGTTATGTCTATTAAAGGCAAAAAAAGAGGACTAATTATTGGAATAGTAGTTGGTGTTATATTATTCGTAGGTATCGTCTTCTTTTCATGGTTTTCAAATCGTAAGTTTGATGTCCTGACTTTGACAGTTGTGAGAAAGAAAAAACTCCTAAAGGCCCTATTTATGGG
>JAUNFS010000022.1 GCA_030524925.1 bacterium
CAACTACGATATTTTTGAAACATAAAAGTTGCATTTTACTATTTAAATAATATTTGTCTACAGTTTAATTGACAACGAAATATTTATTTGCTATCATAACAACTAACAATTAATTTAGGAAGTGGGGTAAAAATGTACGAAGAAACTAAAATTAAATTTGATTGGAAAGGCTTTTTATTAAAATTTGCAATACTTATATTATTATTGATACTAATAATTAAGTTACTTCCATTTGAAAACAAAAGAGTGCAAAGTGAAAGTTTTAAAGAAAATATTAATAAATTAAAAATATCAGCAACCGATTACTTTAAGAATGATAATCTTCCAAGTAAAAATGGCGATGTAAAAACCGTTACGCTAGAAGAACTAGTCGTAAATGGTAAAATAAGTCAGTTAAAGGATCAAAAAAACGGCGACTGTGATAATGAAAACAGTTATATTAAAGCAACAAACAATAATGGTGAATATGAAATAGACGCATTCTTAATATGTGATAAAGAAGAAGGCCATGTATATATTTACCGAACTAAATGTGAAGACCAAAAATGCCCGCAAGAAGAAACAACAACTAAGAAAACTACTAAAACAACTACTAAGAATAGTAATAGTTCTAGTAATTCAAACAGTAATAAAGTAAATACAACAACAAAGATTACATACATAACAGAAATAAGAACTAAAGAACCTAAATTCTATGTGGTATTTGATACCAATTATGGTTCAAGTGTTCAAACACAAATACTAAAAACCAATCAAACAGCAACAAGACCTGCAAATCCTACAAGAGAAGGTTATGAATTTGTAACTTGGATGCATAATGGTAAAGAATTTGATTTTAATACACCAATTAATAATAACATTATATTAACCGCAAAATGGCAAAAAAAATAATCTCAATCACGAGATTATTTTTTACTGCTAATAAAAGTTTTAATTACATAAGGATTAGTATCACTACCATCCCCACCAGCAAATAAAACATTTTTATCTAAATAAGCAACAATTTTATAACTAGACATACTAGAAGCATTCTTAAGTTCTAAATCGCCACTAGATATTTTATACACTTTATGAGTAGAATCTTTATCACCAGTTACTGTCCAACTATTACCAATTAATGATAAATAATTATAATTCATACAAGCTTTACTATTACTATCACAATTTGGATCTAAACTAGGAATATAAAAATCTTTAGCTGTTAATAAACTAAACACCTGATTATCTAGTTTATTCTCACAAATATTGCTATTCAAATCATTAACTGACATTTTACCAATACAAACTGAATTAGTAACAAAATATGCTTTTATATCACTTGGAAATGCCTCATCATCTTTATAAAGCTTTTCCAATGTATCTTTTATTCTACTATTTAAATTATTAGAAAAATAATCATTAATACCCATCGCGCTAGCTTTTTCAGTATTGTATCTATCATCCCAAACAACGCTTTCTCTTTTAGTAGTATCAATTACTTTTATAACACCATCATTATCAATACCCATTATACGATAGCTAATATCATTAAAAACTAAATTATTATTAACCATATCACCTTTAAAAATATAACCATCACTAGTCTTATATAATCCATTACCACTAGTAACAATATTATCATCCTTAATTAACTCATCTCTTAAAATAGTACTCTTATAATTTGAACCACAATCTAACATTGGTGTATATAAATAATAACCATTATTATTAGTAACCTCAATACTACCTCTACAAGAAACTTTATCTTTAGTCATTTCTGTAGTATCCCTAATTTGTTTATTATCAATTAAAGTTTGAATAGATAAAGAAGTTGAATCCTTATCCTTACTAGGTAATCTATCTTTATGAGCTTCATAATATCTTTGAGCTTCATATATTAATTTTGCTTCAAACTCCTCATAAGTATATTTTTTTCCGCCACTACAAGCAGCTATTAAAATAATAATTAAGACTACTAATATGAAAATACCAAGTCCCATAATAGCTTTCTTTGCAACTGGATTATCCCACATTTTCTTTATTGTATCCAAAACAATCACCTCATACACTAAGTATATCAAAAAGATAAGTTTTATACAATTTATTTATTTAAAAATATCATTCTTTATGCTATGATTAAATTGGTGATAAAAATGAAAAAGAAAAAAGCAAAATTCAAATTTAAAAATAAGTATTTACCATTAATTATAATTGCTATAGTTTTATTAATAGCAGTTATCTGTGTATTTATCCTTAAAAAAGAACCAAGCAAAAATTTAAGTAACGGTAGTAAAACTACAACTACTACAGCTAAGCAAGTAAAAATAGTAAACTTAGAAAGTAAAAGTAGACCATATGCTGTTATGATTAATAACATAGGAACAGCAAGACCTTTACAAAGTGGCTTACAAGATGCCTATATTATGTATGAACTTATTGTAGAAGGCGGAATCACAAGGTACATGGCATTATTCTTAGATGCTAACACTGATAGAATAGGTTCAATTCGTAGTTCAAGACATTATTTCTTAGACTATGCCCTAGAAAATGATGCATTCTATGTCCATCATGGTCAAAGTCCTCAAGCGGCAGCGGATTTCACAAAACTAAACGTTGACCGCATAGAAGTAAATGAAAGTACTACCGGCTGGCGTGATAAATCCCTAAAGGTTGCAAGTGAACACACTTTATTTACAAGCACCGACAAACTAAAAAATGGTATCAAATCTAGAAGAACTGAAAGAAAAGGCAACTTACTTTTAAACTATAGTGCTGATGAATTAGATTTAACTAAATATGAAAATAATCAAACAGCAAATAAAGTATTTATCAAATATTCAAATACAATCAAAACATCTTATGAATATGATGCTGAAAACAAAGTATATAAACGTTTTGTAAACGGGGAAGAACATAAAGATTACGTCACTAAAAAACAATACACATTTAAAAATATCATAACTTACCAAGTTAAAAATTACACACTAGATGATGAAGAAAAAAAGGGACGCCAAGGATTAGAAAACCTAGGAAATGGCACTGGATATTATATTAGTAATGGAGTAGCTGTACCAATAACTTGGGAAAAGAAAACTCGCTCTAGTAAAACTGTATATAAATATGCAAATGGTGAAGAACTAGTAGTTAACGATGGTAATACATTTATTCAAATTCAGCCAAAGGGGCAGACATTAACTATTGAATAAATAATATAATTAACTAGGAGGAATAAAATGGAGTTTATTGCAAAAAATTATTTTCTAATAATAATCATTGCAGCTTTCCTATTATTTGCATTAATTGGATATATAGTTGACAGTGAAAAACGTAAAAATAAAAAGTTAGATGAGCCAAGTAAAAGCCAAGAAAATGTCAAAGAAGAAAGAAAAGAAAAAGAAGAAAATGAAGAACCAAGCGAATCGGAAATCCCTGAAATAGAAGAAGGAATCCCAGAAATTAGCGATGAAGAAGATACCAACAAATAATCTTCTTTTTTTTATCAGCAAATTAAAAGAAAAATATAACCTAGATATTTAAATAATAATTTGTTATAATAAATATGCTAAAGGAGTGATAAAATGACTTTTTCATCTATTTGGGAAGTAGTAACTAAAATTATAGATATATCCCTTGTTTGGTTTATGTTTTACTACTTACTAAAAAACCTAAAAAACAACGTGAAATTAGTCCTAATATTTAAAGGAATCGTAATAATAATTATTATTAAACTATTAAGTGACTTATTAAATCTATATACAATCGGGTTATTACTAGAATATGTAATTTCTTGGGGACCACTTGCCTTAATTATTATATTTCAACCAGAAATTAGAGCCGTACTAGAATCTATTGGTAGAAGCCAGTTGCTTGGCAGACATAAAGTTCTTACCGTAGACCAAAGAGAAAGAGTAGTCTTTGAAATAACAACAGCAGTTGAGTACTTAAAACGTAACCGTATCGGCGCCTTAATTGTCATAGAAAGAAATGTTTCACTTCAGGAATATATTCAGCCAGCAAATAAGATTTACTCTGATATTACCGCACCATTACTAGAAGCTATCTTCTTTCCACAAAACCCACTTCATGATGGTGGTGTAATTATTCAAGGAGACCGCATTACCTGTGCAGGAGCAGTATTTAAAACCAGTATGAATCCTAATGTTAGTAAAAAATTAGGAACTCGTCACCGTGCAGCCTTAGGCGTTGCTGAAGAAACTGATGCAATCGCCCTTATCGTATCAGAAGAAACTGGCGCAATCTCTATTGCGGTAGACAGTAATATTAACTATAACCTAACTTTAGAAGAATTTAAAATTATGCTATTAGAAGAATTAAAACCAAAAATGGAAGTATTCTATGACGCAGACCAAAATGAAGAAGGTGAAGAAGATGAATAAAATATTTAAACCATTTATACTCTTCTTTAAAATGATCTATAAGTTTATAGATAAAGCCATAGTTGTTCCTATAAGCCGTTTAGTTTATCGCATAAACGAAATTGGCCGTAATAACAGTGGTAAACTAGAAAGAATTTTAAATAGACCAAACGTCTTACTATATATATCTTTATTTAGTGCAATTGCTTTATTCGTATTAATTGATACTAAAGCAATTAACTTAGTAACTGATGAAGCAGAAATTCTATCCGATCAAAAAGTAAATGTAATTTACAACGAAGAGGCTTACGTAGTAGACGGGGTACCAGAAACAGTAGATATTACCTTAATTGGTCGCAAAAGTAGTTTATACCTAGCAAAACAACTTGGTGAACATGAAGTAGTACTAGACTTAAGTGGCTATGGAGTAGGGACTTATAAAGTAAAACTAAAATATAATCACAGTGTAGATTCAGTTGATTACAAATTAGATCCTGGAACAATTTCTGTTAAAATCAGTGAAAAAATTAGTGATGTTAAAACTCTTGACTACGACTTACTAAATGAAGATAAACTAGATAAAAAGCTAAGCATTAAATCAGTTGAACTAGACCGTAGTGAAATAATTGTAAAAGGTAGCAAAGAAACCTTAGACAAAGTAGCCAAAGTAAAAGCTCTAGTAGACTTAGAAGCTGCCAAATTAACTGAAAAAGGAACATTTACCGTAGACTCAATCATGCTAGCAGCTTATGGCTCAGATGGTAAGAAAATAGATAATGTAGAAATCGTTCCATCAAAAATAAGCGCATCTGTAACTGTTGATTCATACTATGCAGAATTACCTGTTAAAGTAGTTACCACAGGAAGTATGAGTAGTGGTTATGCCTTATCAAGCCTAACAAGCTCAGTAACTAAAGTAGGTGTTTATGGAGATGAAACTGAAATTAAAAAACTATCATATATTGAAGCAAAAATAGATATTAATAAATTAAGTAGTGATAAAAAATTCAGTGTAACCCTAACCAAACCAGCAGGTGTAAGATACTTAAGTGAAACAAATACAACCGTAGAAGTAAAACTAGATACTGAAGCAAGTAAAGAATTTGAAGGCGTTATTGTTGAATCAATCAACTTAGGAACTAACTACTCAGTAAATGCTGTAAGTGAAAGTGACCGTACAATCACTGTAATAGCTAAAGCCGCATCATCTGTTCTAGAAGGACTAGACACATCAAAAATTAAAGCATACATAGACCTAAGTGGCTATGGCCCAGGAACTTATGACGTACCAGTAAAAGTTAGCTCAGACGATGTAAGAATCAACCTAGTACCTAAAACAACAACTGTCAAAATTAAAATTTACAACTAAAAAAGGAAACGACTAATCGTTTCCTTTTATTATGAACTCGTTATTTACTACATCAATCGTAACTAAACTATTATACTTTATCTCCTCATTAATAATACTCTTAGCAAGAAGTGTCTCAATATTTCTACTAACAAATCTCTTAATAGGTCTAGCACCATACACCTCATCATAAGCACTATTAATAATAAAATCTTTAGCTCTAGAAGTTAACTCTAATTTGATTTTCTTATCACTTAATCTATTTTGAATATCCAAAATAATCTTATCAAGAATCTCATAAACAACACTCTTAGATAAAGAATTAAATATAATAATCTCATCAATACGATTAATAAACTCGGGTTTGAATGTTTTTCTAAGCTCACTCATTACAAGTTCATTTTTATCTTTACTATTATCTAAAATATATTCGCTACCCAAATTAGAAGTCATTATAATTATTGTATTCTTAAAATCAACACATCTTCCTTGAGAATCTGTAATTCTACCATCATCTAAAATTTGTAATAAAATATTAAATACGTCACGATGTGCTTTTTCTATTTCATCAAATAAAACAATACTATAAGGATTTCTTCTAACGGCTTCCGTTAACTGTCCGCCCTCATCATAACCGACGTATCCTGGAGGCGCTCCAACCAATCTAGAAACAGAGTGGGCTTCCATATATTCACTCATATCAATTCTAATAATATGTCTTTCATCATCAAAAAGTTCATAAGCAAGCGTCTTAGCAACTTCAGTCTTACCAACTCCAGTAGGCCCTAAAAATATAAATGAACCAATAGGTCTATTAGGATCCTTAATACCAGCTCTTGCTCTAATAATTGCTTCACTAACTAAATGTAGTGCTTCATCTTGCCCCTTAACTCTAACCTTTAAATTATTCTCTAAATTTAGTAACTTATCTTTTTCGTTACTAGCAAGTTTACTAACTGGAATATTTGTCCATTTAGAAATAATCTTGGCAATAGATTCATCATCAACCACATCACTTAATATAGCATTCTTATCGCTAGCCTTTAACTCATCAAGTTCCTTTTCAAGTTTAGGAATAACACCATGTTGAAGCCTTGCAACTTTTTCTAAATCATATCTTGCTTCAGCATACTCAAGCTCTCTATTAGCATTTTGAATTTCTTCCTTCTTATTATTAATTTGGGCATTGATTGACTTTTCTTCTTCCCAATCTTTTCTAAGTTTTTCTTCCTTAGATTTTAAATCAGTAAGTTTAGCATCAATCTCTTTAATTCTTTCCTTAGAAAAATCATCTTTTTCCTTTTTCAAAGCTTCCTTCTCAACTTGCAATCTTAAAATAGACTTTGTTAAAGTATCTAAACTAGTAGGTACAGACTCAAGTTGAACTTTAATAGTAGCACAAGCCTCATCAATTAAATCAATTGCTTTATCTGGCAAAAATCTATCTGTAATATATCTATCTGCAAGGGTAGCTGCAGCAACTAAAGCTTTATCCTTAATAGTAACTCCATGATATACCTCAAATCTGCTCTTTAATCCACGTAAAATTGTAATTGTATCAATAACGCTAGGCTCTGAAACTAATACTTTTTGAAATCTTCTTTCTAAAGCACCATCTTTTTCAATATACTTACGATACTCATTTAAAGTAGTTGCACCAATACAGTGAATTTCACCTCTGGCAAGCATTGGTTTAAGCATATTTCCAGCATCCATCGCACCTTCTAAAGCACCAGCACCAACTATCATATGAATTTCATCTATAAACATGATAATGTTACCATCAGAGTTTTTAACCTCTTTAAGTACAGCTTTAAGTCTTTCTTCAAATTCGCCTCTATACTTAGCACCCGCAATTAAAGCACCCATATCAAGCTCCCAAATGTGTTTGTTTTTTAAGTTCTCAGGAACATCACCCTTAACAATTCTTTGAGCAAGTCCTTCTACAATTGCTGTCTTACCAACACCTGGTTGTCCAATAAGTACAGGATTATTTTTAGTTTTTCTAGATAATATTCTCGTAATAGAACGTACCTCATCATCACGGCCAATAACTGGATCTATCTTACCAGACTTAACCGCCTCAACGATATCACGACCATACTTCTCTAAAGGATTTTTAAGGCCTTCTTGATAAACTTGTTCTTCATTCATAATAAATAACCTCCTTTTTATTGTTTAATTAAAACAACTGTAACTATTATACCACTTAATTAGCACTTGTCAATAGTGAGTGCTAAAAAATAATATGGAACGATTTATTTGAATATGATAAAATAAAAGCAGAAAGAAGAAATAATATGAAAAAAATATTAATGATAATCTTATCAGGATTTGGAATAAATGATAATACAAACGGTAATGCAGTAAAAAACGCTAACATGGAATATTTTAATTATTTATGGGATAACTATCCACACAGTACTCTAGAAGCATCAGGAAAAGCAGTAGGTCTTCCAGAAGGAATAAGCGGCAACAGTCAAATAGGGCACTATACTATAAGTACCGGTAAAAAAACCAAACAAAAATATACAATACTAGAAGAAATACTTGACTCAAAAGAACTAGTAAACTTAGACTCATTTAAACAAATGATAAATAATTTAGGTGATCATACCCTGCACTTAATAGGCTTAGTATCAGACGCTAGTATTCATAGTAATATAAATTGTATGATTAAATTCATAAATATTTTAAAAGAACAAGGCATAAAAAATGTTGTATTTCATGCAGTTACTGATGGGGTTGATACTGGAAATAGAACTTCAATTAAATATTTAAATCAAATAGATCAAGCCTTAAAAGACACCAAAATCGGTATCCTTGGCTCTATAAGTGGAAGATATTACTTAGAGGGCCAAGAAAATAAACCAGAACGTACTCGTAAATATTATGACCTTATAATAAACGGTATAGGATTTAACATCTTAAACTATGAAACAGCCATTAAAAATTTATATTCAAAAAACATAACTGATGAGTTTTTCCCGCCCATGCTTCTAAATGGAAAAAACACAATCAAAGAAGGTGATACATTATTAAGTCTAGACTTTGATATTATTAATAAGGCTTTTCTTAAATCATTATGTGAAGAAAATTATTCATCATTTATTACTAAAAAATTTGACAACTTAAATATTTATACACTTTTTCCTAATCAAGATCTAAAGAATATTTCATCACTACTACCATACAATCAGGAAGAAGTATATTCTTTAGGAGAATACTTTAAAGATTTGAAACTTACTCAGGCTCGCATTGCTGAATCAAATAAATATAATGAAGTAACATACTATTTTAATGCTGAAAAATGTACTAAATATCCACTAACAACTAATTATTTATTACCAAGTCCAAATGTAGCATCTTACAGTGACACACCTTTAATGAGTGCAATAGATATTACAAAACAAACTAAAAAGTGTTTAGATCAAGACTTTGATTTTATTTTAGTTAATTATGCAAATCCCGATGCCTTAGGTCATACTGGAAACTTTAGTGCTACAATCAACTCATTAGAAGCAATAGATAAAATCCTAAAAAATCTTATTGAATGTGCTAGTGATAATTTCTATAACATCATCATAACATCAGATCATGGAAACTGTGAATCAATGGTAGATGATAACAATAATCCTATGTTTAATAACACAAATAATCCTGTTCCATTTATCATTTTAGATAAAAAAATCACTTTAAAAGATAGGGGAGATTTAACAAACATCGCTCCAACACTTTTAAAATATATGGATATTAAAATTCCAGAAACAATGAAAAATACTAAAAATTTAATATTAGAAGATATGTAAAATAACTAAAAAAATAAGTAAATATAATGCGCTTACTTATTTTTTTTTATATAATAAAATAGGTGATACTATGAATTACAATATACTAAGAGCAAATGACATAAGAGGAGATTATCCAAATGGAGTAAATAAAAACGTCGCCATTACTATTGGCAAAGCCTTTGGCACTTATTTAAATCAAATAAACGTTGAAGAATGTGTCATTGGTCACGATAATCGTTTAAGTAGTAAAGAACTAACAGAAGGTCTAATAGAAGGACTTCTATCTACTGGCATCAATATCACTGATTTAGGCCTGGTTACAACTCCTATGTATAATTTTGCTTCAATTACCCTAGAAAAAGAATATGGTATTATGATAACTGCTAGTCACAATAAAGCATCAGATAATGGGTTCAAACTATTTGGAAAAGATTATCTACATCTAAAACAAGACGAGTTAAAAAAAGTTTATAAAATAATTAAAGATGAAGATTTTATTTTAGGCGAAGGAACTATTACAAACTATGATATAAAAAATGATTATATTAAAATGTTAAAATCTAAATTTGGTAAAATAAATAAAAAAGTAGCAGTAGATTGTGGCAATGGAACAGCAAGCATTATTATTAAAGATATTTTCTCTAGTATTTTTAAAGAAGTAACTTATTTAAACTGTGAAAGTGATGGCTCTTTCCCAATTCATAATCCAGATCCAAACGAAGAAGAAAACTTAAAATGGTTAAAATCAGTGGTAAAGTTACGTAATTTGGATTTAGGTATCGGTATTGATGGTGATGCTGACCGTGTAGGTATTATAACAGATAAAGGTACTATGATAGGAACTGACTTACTAATCGGTATTCATGCTCGTGATATTATACCAAATAATGAAAATAAAAATGTTATTTTAGATG
Organism: bacterium; assembly: GCA_030524925.1. Classification (GTDB taxonomy): domain Bacteria; phylum Bacillota_I; class Bacilli_A; order RF39; family UBA660; genus CAG-533. The sequence continues at coordinate 10,409 of JAUNFS010000022.1, forward strand.
TTAAATGTTCATGTGCATTAATTAAAGATTTAAAGAAGATTGGTGCAAACGATATGATGGTCAAAAATGGTTCCGCCTATATTGAAGGAATAATGCATGACACTCCAGCTCTTATTGGTGGTGAATACTCCGGGCACATCTTCTTTAAAGACGATTATTATGGCTTTGATGATGGAATATATGCTGCTTTACGTACAGCAAAACTAATTGAAAAACTAAATATTCCCGCAAATGATTTATTAAATGGTTTTGAAAAATACTACAATTCCCCAGAAATAAGAATAGACGTACCAGATAATATTAAATTTGAATTAGTAGACAAAATAAAAAATTACGCTCTAAGCAAAAACTATGATTGTAATTTATGTGACGGAGTAAGAGTAAATTATAAGGATGGATTTTCTTTAGTAAGATGCAGTAATACCTCTCCACAAATAACTTTAAGGTTTGAAGCTAAAGATGAAAACACTCTAAATCAAAGAAAAGAAGAATTTTTAAATATAATTAATGAAAGCATTAAATAAAAAACGTTGGACCGCCACTAGACTTAGGTTTAACTGTTTGCTTTATTTCTACCTTATTTTGTTTTGGATAATCAATGATTATCCTTTCTTTTTTTGTAGAAGTAGAATTATTATTATTATTATTATTATTAGTTTTATTAAAACGATTACCAATGTTATTAAAATTACTTATAACTGTCTTAGCATTTTTTATTATGGGCTTTGTATCATTAATAATAGGTAACACATTCTTAGCAATTCCCAGTCCTTTAGACAAACCTCCTAATACTCTAAAAACAGTTCCTTGATTCATACTAAATCACCTATAATATTTTATGCTAAAAATTAATAAAGTTTTTACAAATTTTAAATATCTATGACGACTTAGATAAATAAAGGAATTCTAAGTTATTTATATTAAAATAATTAATGTAATTACTTTGCGTCAAAGCCTTTATTTAAGCTACTTTGAAAAGGTTTTAATCCGATTTTAAAAGTCTGATAGACACTTAAAATTTATTCTTGCATAGCTTGATTTTATATGTTAATGTACCCTTTGAAGAGCACTAGGTTAGACTTCTCCTCATAATTTTTAAAGAATGAAAGAGGGGTGATGAAAAGATGAAAAGCATTAAAGAACTACTTCAGTTAATAATCATCTTAGTAGTCTTTCTGATTATTTTAAAATATATTTAATTTGAAATAAAAAGAAAAAGTCAAACCCAACCTTAATGGATTTGACTTTTTCGTACACAAACCGGAGAAGTCTAACCATCAGGGGTTAGTGCTCTTCCTCAAATATAATTATACAATACTAAACATTATTTATTCAAGTTTTTTAATATAAATTTAAACTTTAAATACTAATTTTAAATTTTTGTTTGACGTTAGCTGCATAAAGGGTTCCAGCGTTACTTGTATTAAATTAATTAGTGTAAGTGCATTTCTTCAAGTTCTTTATTTATGCGTCTTTGCGTAAATTTTAATCTAATTTTAAAAGTCTGCTAGACGCTAAAAATTTAATCTTGCATAGCTTAACTTTATATGTTAATGTAACCTATTGAAGAACACTAGGTTAGACTTCTCCTCTTAATTTTTAAAGAATGAAAGAGGGGTGATGAAAAGATGAAAAGCATTAAAGAACTACTTCAGTTAATAATCATCTTAGTAGTCTTTCTGATTATTTTAAAATATATTTAATTTGAAATAAAAAGAAAAAGTCAAACCCAACCTTAATGGATTTGACTTTTTCGTACACAAACCGGAGAAGTCTAACCATCAGGGGTTAGTGCTCTTCCTCAATAAAATTATACAACAATAAATATGATTTATTCAAGTTCTTTAATATAAATTTTAATTCCAATTGTTAATTTTAAAGTTTTGTTTGACGATAGCTACATAAAGGGTTTCGGCGTTACTTGTATTAAAATAATTAATGTAATTACTTTGCGTCAATGCCTTTATTTAAGCAGCTTTGAAAAGGTTTTAATCCGATTTTAAAAGTCTGATAGACACCTGAAATTTACTCTTGCATCGCTTAACTTTATATGTTAATGTAACTCTTTGAAGAGCACTAGGCTAGACTTCTCCTCTTAAATTTTTCAAGAATGAAAGAGGGGTGATGAACAGGTGAAAAGCATTAAAGAAATACTTCAGTTAATTATCATCTTAGTAGTCTTTCTAATTATTTTAAAATTTATTTAATTTAAAGTAAAAAGAAAAAGTCAAACCCAACCTTAATGGATTTGACTTTTTCATACACCATAATGGAGAAGTCTAACCATCAGGGGTTAGTGTTCTTCCTCAAATTAATTATACAACAAGAAATGTGTTTTATTCAAGTTTTTTAATATAAATTTCAATTTCAAATGCTAATTTTAAAGTTTTGGTTGATGTTAGATGTATAAAGGATTTTAGAGTTACATGTATTAAATTAATTAATGTAAGTGCCCTACTTTGACAGTTGTATAAGAAAAACATTCTCTAGATAGCATAAAATCT
>JAUNFS010000023.1 GCA_030524925.1 bacterium
TATAGCAATTAAAAATGATAATGTAGGAAAGAATCCTTTTTCATTATCATTTTATATCAACCATTTTATAAAAATAATAAATATGAACTTATAAAATTTATTTATAAAAAAACCCTTAGAAAAAATCTAGGGGTTTGTCTACACTCTGATAAAAACGATAATCACACTTATCGTTTTTATTATATCTTGTAATCATCTTCAAGAGAAAACTCTACATTTTCATTTATCCATTCTTTTCTAGGTTCTACAACATCACCCATTAAAACACTTACTCTTTTTTCAGCAAGCACCGCATCATTAATACTTACTTTAATCAAATTTCTTCTTTCAGGATCCATTGTCGTTTCCCATAATGGTTCAGGATTCATCTCACCTAATCCTTTGTATCTTTGAACTTTATAATTTTCTTTACCCTTAGTAATATCTTTAAGTTCCTCATTAGTCCAACAATAAACATGTTTCTTACCAAAATCAACCTTATATAACGGAGGCATCGCTATATATAAATGTCCCTCCTCTACAAGCGGTTTCATAAAACGGTAAAAGAAAGTTAAAAGTAAACACTGAATATGGGCTCCATCATCATCGGCATCAGTCATAATAATAACTTTATCATAATTAATATCCTTGATATCAAAATCACTACCATAACCAGCACCAATACAGTGTATCATCGTATTAATTTCTTCGTTTTTAAATATATCAGCACTAGTAGCTTTCTCTGTATTAATAATCTTACCTCTTAGTGGCAAAATTGCTTGAAACTTTCTATCACGGCTCTTTTTAGCAGTACCACCTGCCGAATTACCCTCTACAATAAATAATTCATTAATCTTAGGATTTCTTGCTTGTGCTGGCGTTAATTTACCACTTAAAGAACGGGCTTCATTCTTTTTGCTCTTACCAGAACGTACATCCTCTCTTGCTTTTCTAGCCGCTTCTCTAGCAGTTTTACTCTTAAGCATCTTATCTAATATTGCAACGGCACTTTCTCTATTTTCTTCTAAGAAATACTTTAAAGCATCATAAACCGTAGCTTCAACCGCACTTCTTGCCTCAGGAGTTCCTAACTTACCCTTAGTTTGTCCTTCAAATTGAAGTAAATCCTCAGGTATTTTCATGTTAATAACCGCGGTCAAACCTTCTCTAACATCGCTACCATCAAAATTACTATCCTTAGCTTTAAGTAAGCCATTATTTCTAGCATAATCATTAAAAACTTTAGTTATAGCTGTCTTAAATCCAACCTCATGAGTACCACCATCACCAGTTTTAACATTATTAACAAAAGAAACAATATTCTCACTATACTCATCAGTATACTGAAGCGCAATATCAATTTCCATCCCGCCCCTATTTCCATGAATAGGAACAACTTTATGTAAAACTTTCTTACCCTCATTTATATAGTCAACAAAAGATGTAATCCCATTATCATAATGGTAACTAACTTTCTTTTCATCCAAAACATCTTCTATCTCACAAGTTAAACTCTTAAGTAAAAAAGCACTTTCCTGCATTCTTTCACAAATAGTTGTATAGCTAAAATTTAAATTTTTAAAAATTTCTCTATTAGGCATAAAAGTAACAATTGTCCCTGTTTTATTAGTAGTTCCAATCTTATGAAGTGGTACATCTACCTTACCACCATCTTTAAATCTAATCTGATGAATTGCACCATCCCTTAAAATAGTTACCTCCATCCATTCAGATAAAGCATTAACAACACTGGCGCCTACTCCGTGTAACCCACCAGAAACCTTATAACCATTAGTCTCAAATTTACCACCAGCATGAAGTATTGTATAAATAACCTCAGGAGTACTTTTACCACTCTTATGCATTCCAGTTGGCACACCACGCCCATTATCCGCAACAGTTAAACTATTATCTTTATTTATTTTAACAGTTATTTTATTACCAAAACCATTAATAATTTCATCTACACTATTATCAATGATTTCCCAAGCTAAATGATGTAATCCTCTTTTATCAGTACTACCAATATACATACCAGGTCTTTTTCTTACAGCTTCTAATCCCTCTAAAATAGTTATTGAACTTTCATCGTATTTATTCATCTTGCTATCACCTACTAAATTATAACAAAACTAATAAAAAAAGACAAACCAAATTGTCTTATTTTCTTCTCATACTATCTAATTTAGCCTTTAAATCACTTAAATCATTAGTAGACTGTTTCACTTCAAGTTCATCTGTACCATCCTTAATAACATTTGGTTCATCATCACTATTTAATAATTCACTAATTGTTTTACCACCATCTAAAATTGGTTCTTTTACTGGTTCTGCAATAACAGGATTTTCTTGAACTAGGGGTTCTTGTCTAACAGCAGCTGGCTTTGGCATTTCTATCTCTGGAACTTCTTCTTCTATCACATTAACAGTATCTACCGCAGGCTTAGATTCCAAAATAGGTTCTTCTTGTACAACATTTGAAACCAAAGGTTTATCTTCAAATACATTAAAACTAGTAACAAAATCATTATCGTTTGAACCATTATTTACATTGCTTGTACTAACCGCCTCTTTTGGTTCATCCTTGAACATATTATCTTCAGCGGTATTCTCAGTTTGAACAGGTGCAGTAGAAACAGTACTTTCTACTTCTTTAACTTCTGGTTCTAGAACTTCCTCTTTTGAAACCTCTTCCTTAACTGTCTTATTAACAGTAGTTGCAGTAGCTGGCTCTATTAAACTTATACCAGCATCAGCTTCCTTTATATCATTAACACTAGCTTCATTTTTCTTAGCTTTCTTTATTTTGAAACTAGTTACAACAATTAAAATAATTAATAAAAGTGCCACAGCCCCAAGTCCTATATAAAAATACATCATCGCATCTTGATTAGTATATAATTTATCTAATAAAGCATTTAATTTATCCATTTATAATCACCCTTTTATTCTACAATAATAATATAGCAAACATCTAAAAAAAATGCAAGAAATCTCTCACATTTTTACTTTACTAGTCTAATTATATCTTGAATAGTAATATAAATCATCAAAATCATCAAAAGCGCAAACCCAATTGTATGAATGATTCCTTCTACTTTCTGATCTATCTTTTTACCTCTAATTGCTTCAATTAACACAAAGAATATTCTTCCTCCATCAAATGCTGGAAATGGAAGCACATTAATAACAGCTAAATTAACACTCAAATAAGCCATTAAATATAGTATATTTACTAATCCATATTTCATAGTCTCGCCAACAACACTATACATTCCAACTGGGCCAGCTAAATTATTTAAAGCAAGTTTACCAGTAAATAATGAACCAAGTATAATCCACATACTAGAAATAATAGAACCAAGCTTAGTAAACGCATACTTTATCGCATTACCTAACCCTTTATGTAAAGTACTATCAGCTCCTATTCCAAATACAGTAACCTCACTACCATCTTCATTTACTTCCTTTTTAGGAGTAACAGTATATTTTTTTATCTCTCCATCTTTTTTCTTTACTTCAAATTCATAAGTATCTTTATCATGTTTTAAATTAAGAACGATTGTAAGTTTATCCCAAGTATTTACTTTATGTCCATTAACTGCAAGTACTCTATCGCCCACTTCAATTCCAGCTTCACTAATAGGATAACCTTCAGGAGCATTACCAACTATACTCTTTTGCTCAGTTGTCCCCCAAATAAGAGCTTGAAAAAATAATATAATAATCGCTAAAATAATATTATTTGTAACACCAGCTGCTAAAATTAAAAATCTTTCAAACTTACTTCTATTACACATATACTGATCTTTACGTAATTTTAAATCAGTAGCATCTTCTTCATTTTCTCCAGCCATCGCGCAAAAGCCACCAATTGGTAATAACCTAACTGAATAAACAGTTGGATCATTCTTATTCTTTCTTTTAAAAGAAAACAACTTAGGGCCCATACCAATTGCAAACTCATGAACATATACACCTATCATTTTTGCTGCGATAAAATGTCCTAGCTCATGAACAAAAACAAGTACGCCTAAAATTAATATTAAAACTAAAATTGTAACAATCATCTTTCATCCTCCTATAATTTATCAATAAATATCATAAATACTAATGAAACAAATATTAAACTATCAAGCCTATCCATTACTCCACCATGTCCTGGAATTAAATTACTAAAATCCTTAATTCCATGTTCTCTTTTAATCGCACTAAAAAATAAATCTCCAACTTGTCCAACCACTGTCATTAAAAATATTATTAATATTAGCATCATTATATTCACATTACTAGAAATAAAAGTAGTATAATACATACTCATCATAAACGTTCCCATTAAAGAACCAACTATATATCCTTCCCAAGACTTATTCGGACTAAGCTTAGTTACTTTATGCTTACCAATTAAACTTCCACCTACATAAGCAAATGTATCAGTAATAATTGGTGTAAGTACCATTAACCAAAAATATTTAATATCATAGTTTCTTATTAAAATAAAATAATTTAACCCAAGTCCCAAAAGAACAATAAAACCAAAATATTTAAAAGCATCTTCAGTACTATATTTATTCTTAACTTGATAAACAACTATTGGTGTAAGCGTTAAAAGTAATAAAATATTAATAACACTATAATTAAGTCCTAAATGAATATTATTAGCATCAAAATTATTATAAACTAAACTAAGTAACCCAATTGCCCCAAGTAACTTAACAACCAAAGGAAAATTATATAAATCACTAAGTTCTTTATATGCAAGCATTGCAACTAATCCAACTAAAATTATAAATGGAACTTTCCCAATAATAACTAATGGCACTATAATTGCAATCATTATTGCTGCACTAATTACCCTCTTTTTCATCTACTTACCACCAAACCTTCTATCTCTTTTATTATAAACAAGTAAAGCTTTTTCAAACTCTTCTTCATCAAAATCTGGAAAATAAACACTAGGAAAATAAAATTCCGCATAACTGATTTGCCATAACATAAAATTGGAAATTCGCTCTTCCCCACTTGTTCTAATAACAAAATCTAAATCCGGCAAGTCTTGATACAGGAACTTTCCAAAATTTTCTTCTGTTACCTCTTCATCAGTTTCTCTTATTTTCTTTATGGCATCAATTATCTCTGCTCTACCGCCATAGTTTAAACAAACATTGAGTACTCCACCTGTATTATCTTCAGTCATCTTGCAAACATCATCAATACATTTTAAGACTTTATTACTAAAATGTTCTCTTTTACCAGAAACAATTATTTTAATATTATTTTCATCTAATTCCCCAGCTCTTTCATTAAAGAACTTCACAATCAAATTCATCAAATAACTAACTTCTTCTTCGCTCCTATTAAAATTCTCAGTAGAAAAAGCATAGATACTTAAATAATTTACTCCTCTTTTAAAAATATACTTAGCTAAAGATAATATTCTATTAGCACCAGCCAAATGACCTTCAATAGTTTTTTTATTTTTTTCTTTTGCCCATCTGCGATTACCATCCATAATAATTCCCAAATGGTTAGGTATTTTTAAATCATTCATACATTCACCCTAGCCATAATTATATTAAATTAGTAAATAAAAGTCCATAACCTTAAGTAAAATTTAACATAAAATAACTATTAAGTCCTATCTTTGTTTGACACACACCTCTATTTATGATAAAATCTAAAAGAATTCGTAATTAAGGGAGGAAAATATTATGGCAAAGAAGATTTCAAATAAAAAACCTTTATCAGGAAACCTAGTATCTCATGCTGAAAACAAAACAAGAACTAAACAAAATCCAAATTTACAAACTTATAAAATTAACGGAGTTAAAGTTAGACTAACAGCAAGAGAAGCAAGAACATTAAAAAAAGCTGCTTAATATCAGACAATCTGATATTTTTTTTTACAAAAAAATAGAACTAATCATAGTTCTACTCACTAAACCAGTGTTTACTCACATCTACACTTGTACTTTCAGGCATTGGATCAGGTAAATCTAATTTAGCTATTAAAGGTATTTTAAAGGCTGTCCCAAAGGTAATCGCCGTCCCCGGCACTAAATTTTTTATTTTCTCTATTGTCTCCTCACTAACATTACTTGAAATATTACTAATAATTCTAATATCCTCAGGATGAAACATTCTAAACGCTATAAAATTTGAACACTGCGAAAGCGCTGTACTAGATAACTCACTAGGTCTTTGTGTAATAAGACCTAATATCATTCCATACTTTCGCCCCTCTTTGGTAATTCTATCAAAAATATTATAGCCCAAAACATTTATATCACTATCATTTTGAACATATCTATGAGCTTCTTCTAAAATAACATGGATTGGAAAACTAGCCCTAGACTCTAAAGACGTCACAAAATCAAAAAACATTTTTGTATAAATTTTAGTAAGTGTCTTTGCAAATCTCTCATCAATATAATTTAAATTCATATTAATAACTTGATATCTACCATTATGATTATTAAATAAATTTCTAATATAATACTCTTTACTAACTCTTTCTTCAGTCACATCAAAGAACTTTTTATACTCACTATTAATTATTTGCTGTAATCTTACTTTTAAAACATTATAATCATCATAAGCTTTATCACTCTTTAAAACACCCTCACTAATTAAAGCAAACTCCAAAGCATAGTATAAATCATCTAAATCATAAACAGTATCTTTAGTAACCTCTAAACTACTTAAATCAAGTTTTTGATACTGTTCTAAAAAATCAGTAACATTCTGAACTGCATTCATCTTGCCCTGATTATCAATATTTAAACACTGTCTAATAGTTCTTGTATAACCAGGCTGTACTATCTCAGTATTCGCATTTAAAGTATCTGTATTATATCTAGAAAGAATTGCTAAAACTTGATCTCTAATCTGCGTACTATTCTTACCACTAGTTAAAATATCAAGCAAACAAGAAGCAATAATATCGTTTTTATAAGAAATCATCTTTTCATCTTGGCTTTTAAAAATATAAACTAACTTCAAAGTTTTCTCTAATATTGGTAACTGAGAAGAAGAAGTTGCTGAAAGCAATAAAGCTAAATCATCTACTTCCAAAAAATATGCTGGAATATTTATAACCTCTCCATCAGACATATCTAACTTGCTAGTTAAATTCTTATAACCCATACCAGATATATTATTAAGACCAGATAAAGCATGTTTATACTCACCGTAAACATCAAATAAAACTATATGAGCATTTACAGGAACTCTTTCTCTATCAAAAAATAAATTTTGTAAAATTCTAGCAACCCCACAAGACTTACCCGAACCAGTATTTCCAATTATCGCAAAATGATTAGCAAAAAAAGCATTTAAATTAGCACAAATATTAAAGCCATCATAAGTATTTGATTTTCCTATATATATAGAATTTGAATTACTTACATCCTGACAACCTAAAAATAGCTCTGCTTCACTTTTATAAACCAGTCTTGCTTTCGCATTAAAATGGGGTTTCTTAATAACTCCAGCTGTAAAAGAATCATTTCTAATTTCACCAACTAAAAATACTTTGATTTCATCTTCAGTTATACCAACTATTTCTCCTACAACCATTCTATTATTCTCAGGAAACACCACATGGTAATTTAAATAATTAACCTCTAACTTATCACTAACATTTTCTAAAATAACATAATTATTAACAATTGATTTAATCTTACCAAACATTTTCATCACCTATTCTATAATAAGTTTACTATAATATACACAAAATGTCCAAGAAAAAAAGAGACTAGGCCTCTTTATTATATTAAAACTGCACCAAGAATTATCGCTAGTAAAATAAATAATACTAATACAATAAAAGCTTCACTAACTCGTCCTTGGTTTTCTTGATTCTTACACATAAGCTCCTCCTTTACTTAAATAACAGCAGCTCCTACAATAATTACTAATAAGATAAATAATACTAGGATAAAAGCAGCACCACTTATACCATAGTTATTATTTCCACAACAACCGTTCATACTCTCCCTCCTTTTCATTACTCACTTTATTGTACGCGAAAACTTACAATTGTGTTCTTGTATTTTAAATATATTGTTGTTATAATAAATAACTAGGAGGAAAATATGAAGAAAAAAATATTAATGGCTTTAGTAATCATTGGCTTTGCTACTGGCTGTGGTAAAGTACCAGTTATGAAAGATGGCGATAATGCAGTTGTATCATTTGAAAAAGAAGATTTAGCAATCAGTGCTACTGACCTATATAATAAGGTTAAAGTAAACTATGCACTTACTAGTTTAATTGATATGGTAGATAGTAAAATCTTTGCTGAAAAATACAGCGATAAAGAAAGCGAAGCTGAAAAAAGCGCTGAAGATCAGTTTAAGAAAATCAAAACTTACTATGTTGATGATAATGGTAAATACGATGAGGAAACTCTACTATCAGCTTTAAGTCAATATTATGGTATTTCAACAATCAAAGAATTTAAAGAAATGCTTAAACTAAGTTACTATCGTGATTTAGCAGTTAAAGATTACGCTAAAGAAAGTATCACTGATAAGGAAATTGAAACTTATTATAAGGATAAAATTGTTGGAGATATCTCTTGTAGTCATATTTTAATTAGTCCAAATACTAAGGATAATATGACTGATGATGAAAAGAAAAAAGCTGAAGAAGAAGCTCTAAATAAAGCTAAAGAAATAATCAAAAAATTAGATGCTGGTGAAGACTTTGCAACTCTTGCTAAAGAAAACTCTGATGATAGTTCTAATGCTAGTAAAGGTGGCGACTTAGGATACTTTAACACTGGTGCAATGGTTGAAGAATTTGAAAAAGCCGCTTATCAATTAAAACTAAACGAATATACTAAAGAACCAGTTAAAACAAAGTTTGGATACCATATTATCTTAAAAACTGGTGAAAAAGAAAAAGCTTCTTTAGAAGATTCAAAAGAAACAATTATTACAAAATTAAGCGAAGACAAAATTGAAAACGACAAAGCATTATCAATTAATGCTCTAGTTGAACTTCGTAAATCTTATGGCATGAAAATTGAAGATTCAGAATTAAAAAGCCAATATGAAAAATATATAAGTAATCAATTATTAAATGCTACAACAAATAAAAATTCATAAAATACTTGAATAAAAAAAACATAATGTAGTATAATCAAATTAAGGAAGAGCACTAACCCCTGATGGTTAGACTTCTCCGTTTTGTTGATACGAAAAAGTCAAATCCATTTTAGGTTGGGTTTGACTTTTTCTTTTTATTTCAAATTAAATAAATTTTAAAATAATCAGAAAGACTACTAAGATGATAATTAACATCAAGATTTCTTTAATGCTTTTCATCTATTCATCACCCCTCTTTCATTCTTTAAAAATTCAAGAGGAGAAGTCTAACCTAAGTGCTCTTCAATGAGTTACATTAACATATAAAATCAAGCTATGCAAGGATAAATTTTTAGTGTCTAGCAGACTTTTAAAATTAGATAAAAATCTTTGCGAAGTAGCATAAATAAGGGATTTAAAGCAAAACACCTACACTAATTAATTTAATACAGTTAACGCTGAAACCCTTTATACAGCTAACGTCAAACAAAACTTTAAAATTAGTATTTGAAATTAAAATCTATATTAAAAAACTTGAAAGAACATATTCTTTGTTGTATAATTCTATTGAGGAAGAGCACTAACCCCCCCTGATGGTTAGACTTCTCCAGATTTTAAGGCTGAAAAAGTCAAATCCATTTTAGGTTGGGTTTGACTTTTTCTTTTTATTTTAAATTAAATATATTTTAAAATAATCAGAAAGACTACTAAGATGATTATTAACTGAAGTAGTTCTTTAATGGTTTTCATCTGTTCATCACCCCTCTTTCATTCTTTAAAGTTTAAGAGGAGAAGTCTAACCTAGTGCTCTTCAATAGGATACATTAACATATAAAATCAAGCTATGCAAGAATAAATTTTAAGTGTCTATCAGACTTTTAAAATCGGATTAAAACCTTTTCAAAGTAGCTTAAATAAAGGCTTTGACGCAAAGTAATTACACTAATTAATTTAATACAAGTAACGCTGAAACCCTTTATGCAGCTAACGTTAAACAAAACTTTAAAATTAGTATTTGAAATTAAAATTTATATTAAAAAACTTGAATAAATAATATTTTTTGTTGTATAATTTCATTAAGGAAAAGCACTAACCCCCTGATGGTTAGACTTCTCCATTAGTGGTTTATGAAAAAGTCAAACTCAAGCAGGACGATTTGACTTTTTCTTTTTATCTTAAATAAGTTTTAAAATAATCAGAAAGATTACTAAGATGATTATTAACTGTAAAATTTCTTTAATAGTTTTCATCTGTTCATCACCCCTCTTTCATTCTTAAAAGTAAGAGGAGAAGTCTAACCTAGTGCTCTTCAATAGGATACATTAACATATAAAATCAAGCTATGCAAGAATAAATTTTAAGTGTCTATCAGACTTTTAAAATCGGATTAAAACCTTTTCAAAGTAGCTTAAATAAAGGCTTTGACGCAAAGTAATTACACTAATTAATTTAATACAAGTAACGCTGAAACCCTTTATGCAGCTAACGTTAAACAAAACTTTAAAATTAGTATTTGAAATTAAAATTTATATTAAAAAACTTGAATAAATAATATTTTTTGTTGTATAATTTTATTAAGGAAGAGCACTAACCCCCTGATGGTTAGACTTCTCCGTTTTTATTGTATTGAAAAAGTCAAAACTATTCAGGTGAATTGACTTTTTCTTTTTATTTCAAACTAAATTAGTTTTAAAATAATTAGAAAGACTACTAAGATGATAATTAATTGTAAAATTTCTTTAATGCTTTTCATCTGTTCATCACCCCTCTTTCATTCTTGAAAAATTAAAAGGAGAAGTCTAACCTAGTGCTCTTCAATGAGTTACATTAACATATAAAATCAAGCTATGCAAAAGTAAATTTTTAGTGTCTAACAGACTTTTAAAATTAGATTAAAATTCTTGTAAAATGGCTTGAATAGTAAGTTTGAACAGATTCAATTAATTCAGAAACTCATCTAAAATATCTCGCAATCACCATATTTACCCTACTATTTACAATTATTTAAAAATCGCACATTCAATAAAAATTTTCATAAAAAAAAGATGAAATAACTCATCTTTCAGTTTAAACTACTTTAAAGCATCAATTAATTCAGCTTTTTTCATTGAAGTATAACCTTCAATATTTTTTTCGCTTGCTAATTTTTTAAGTTCAGCTACAGTTAACTTAGATAAATCAGTTGATTCTTCCTTCTTAACTTCCTTAGTAGCCTTAACTTCTTTTGCAGTTTCAGCTGCTTTAGGCATAACACCCTTATTAGCATTTTCAGCAATTTTAACAAGTTCAGTAAAATATTTTGGATTATCAATAGCAACTTCAGAAAGCATCTTACGATTAATAATAATACCTGCTTTTTCTAAACCACCAATGAATTTAGAATAAGAAATATTATTTTCACGACAAGCCGCATTTATTCTTGTAATCCATAATTTTCTAAAGTTTCTCTTATTTTGTTTACGATCTCTATAAGCATATGCGCCACTATGAAAAGTTTGTTCTTGAGCAGTTTTAAATAAACGATGCTTACTACCAAAATAACCTTTAGCAGCTTTTAAAACTTTTCTTCTTCTATTTTTTGCAACATTTCCGCCTTTAACTCTTGCCATTTATACCACCTAGATAACAGATTTTAATCTGCTAGCTTCTCCTTTCGCTAATACTCCCTTACCTCTTCTTTGTCTAACAGCTTTACTAGTATCTTTACCAGTTTTATGATTTCCACCAGACACTTTATATGTTAGGGTTCCATTTTTCTTTTTCTTTAATATTTTACTTGTAGCCTTATGTGTTTTTTGCTTTGGCATAAAAATTCCTCCTTATTTTTTTGGTGCTAGTATCATTGTCATTGTTCTACCTTCAAGTTTAGGTGCTGATTCTACACTTGCAACCTCTTCAAGTTCTTTTGCAAGTCTTTCCAAAACTTCTCTACCAAGTTCTGTATGAGCCATTTGTCTACCTTTAAATCTTAATGTAGCTTTAATCTTATGACCCTTCTTTAAATAATCCTCAGCATTCTTCTTTCTAGTATTAAAATCGCCAATATCAATGGTAACCGAAAATTGATACTCTTTCATATCACGATTATTCGCTCTTTGGTTCTTTAAAGCTTCCTTTTGTTTCTTTTGTTTTTCATAACGGTATTTATTATAATCCATTATCTTACCAACAGCTCTCTCACTATTACCGCTCATTAACACTAAATCAAGTCCAGCATAATTAGCTAAAGTTAGAGCATCTTGAAGCTTCTTTGTACCCATTTGTTCTCCGTTAGGACCAATTACCATTAATTCACTTACTCTAATGTTTCCATTAATCGGTAAGTCATCTCTTTTGACATTTGCTATACTAATACACCTCCACCATACATCAAAAAAGTGAATACATATGTATCCACTATAAAAGACATTATAAAACTAATAATGGCTCTTTACCTATTCGCTCTCTCGCAAATCAGGTGGATGTGGATACATCTCTTTCCTTTTTAAGACAAAACTATTATACCATTTATAAACATCTTGTCAAGTACTATTAATAAGTATTATGCAAAAAAAACTAATATGTATTTTAAAAAAAGAAGTGCACAGAAGTTGTGCATTAAGATTTATAATTGA
>JAUNFS010000024.1 GCA_030524925.1 bacterium
CACACTTTTATTACTTAATTGCACTTATTTGTGCACTTTAGATTGATTCAACGATAAATTTTTTATTTAATCTTTTTGCTTTTATTAATATAAAAATAAAATTTAGTTCCCTTGTTTTTAGTGCTTTCTACGCCGTATTTAAATTTATGTTTAGATAAAATATTTTGAACAATTGATAAACCGAGCCCAGTTCCTACAACATTTCTTTGATGATTTTTTTCATTCTTGTAGTATTTAGTCCAAATCAAACTTAATTCTTTTTTATCTATGCCTTTTCCAGTATCTATAACTTCAACCAAATAATTATTTTTGTTTTCTATTATATTAATTTTAACTGTTAAATCTTTGCCAGTATAGTTTATGGCGTTGTTAATTAAATTATATAGTACTTGATTAATTTTATTTTTATCAGCGTTTACTACAGCAATTTCTGGCGCAGTTAAGATGAGCTTATAATTTTCGGTTTCTTTAATAATTTCGTATCTTTTTAAAATAGATTTAACTTCTTCTACTAAATCATAGTCCTCTAGAGTTAAGCTATCCTTGTTATTTTCTAGTTTTGATAAATTTAAAATATCATTTACTAAAATATTTAAGCGATCAGCTTCTTCTAAGATAACACTTAGGTTTTCGTTTCTTTTTTCTTTATTATCAGCATTAATATCTCTAGCCATTTCAGCATAAGCTTTAATCATTGTTAAAGGTGTTTTTAAGTCATGAGAAACATTGGCCATTAAATCTTTTCTTAGTTCATCAGTATTTTTAATTTCGCTTTTGGCGTAATTTAGTGTTGTTGTTAGCTCGTCTAATTCTTGAATATTATAGATTTCTTCATCTGGTTCATAGTTGCCTTTAGCCATTTCTTTGGCTTTTTTGGTAATTTTTAGAATTGGTTTATTTAACATATTAGATACTAGTATTGACATGATACCAGATAAAATAATTACTATTAAAGTAATATATATAAGCTGTCCACTTAGAATATGGGTTGTACTATTAACATCTTCTAATTTAGTATTTAAAATAATTCTAGTGTGATCATTTAACTTAACTCCGTAAAGAATGCTTTTTGAATCATATCTTGGATCAATTACTTTGATAATTGTTTTTTTATCTCCGTTGTTTAATAATTTGTTTTTGGCATTTTCTATTTTGGCATTGTTAGATAGTAAGATACAATCTTTATTCATACTGTTATAATGGTAAACTTCATTATAGTAATGAACTTCAGCGCAAAGATCTTGTTTGTATACATCTTGTTCTAAATTTTTAAGATTATCTTCGTTTATGGTTGCTGCATAACTTACTATTTTATTGTATTGGTATCTTTCATAAAATATTTTTAGAAAGACAATTTGAAAAAGCCATAATAGTAGTAATATTATAGCTGAATAGGATAATAAATAGATAAAAGTTTTAATGCGAATGCTATTAGTTTTTATATTCAAATTTATAACCTACTTTCCTAATTGTTTTAATATTATCACGGTAGGTTTTCAGTTTGCTTCTTAACAATTTGATGTGGGCATCAATTGTGCGATCGTCTGCTTCATAGTCATAACCCCAAATTTTATTTATTATTATTTCTCTAGATAGAGCAATGTTTAGGTTAGTTAGAAATAATTTTAATAATTCAAATTGAGTGTGAGTTAAACTTATTACTTCATTATCTATTGTGACTTCTCTTGTTAAGTTACTTAATTTTATTGTACCTACTTCTATGTTATCTTCTTCTTTTTGTCTTTTGGTGACTGCTTTAATTCTAGCAATTAATTCTTTAGGACTAAATGGTTTTATAACATAGTCGTCTATACCTAAGTCAAAACCGTTTAATTTATCTTCTTCCATGGTTCTTGCGGATAATACGATTACTGGAGTATCTTTCTCTTGTTTTATTTCTTTTATTGCTGAAAAACCATCTCTTTTAGGCATCATGATATCCATAATGATTACGTCATAATCGTTTTCTAATGCTTTTTCGGCTGCTTCATCACCATCAGATGCTTCATCTACTTCGTAATTTTCTATTTTCGCATATTCTTTTATAACGTTTCTGATTAGTTCTTCGTCATCTACTACAAGTAATTTCATAATACATCACCATATTACATATTATAACAGATTTATGAAGATTTAATGAAAAAAACTAGATTAATTACTTAGTCTAGTTTAACATTAGTATAGATTGCTGTTACATCGTCTATATTATCTAATAAATTGTATAATTTATCAAATACTTCTTTATCTTCACCTTCTAAAGTTATTTGCTCTTTAGGATAATTGCCTACTTCGTCATAAGTGTAGGTTATGCCAGGAATTAATTTTTCTAGTTCTTCTTTGATTTTATTGATGTCTTTAGGATTTGCAGTGATTGTTATTTCATCATCTACTGTTTCTATATCAATTAGTTCAATTCCCTCGTTTAATAAGTGGTCAAAGATTTTTTCTTCTTCATTGCTTTTAAAAGAAATAATTGCTAGATAATCGTAGTTATACGCTACTGAGTTAGTTACACCTAAACTTTTATGAACTTTGTTAAATGCAGCTCTTATTTCACCTACTGTACGGTTTACGTTGTCAGTAAGAGTTTTAATGATAAATGTACTAGCTCCTGGACCAAACCCTTCATAGATTACTTCAGTATAGTCTTCGCCACCAGTTCCTTTTGCTTTATCTATTGCCCTTTTAATAATGTCCATTGGTACTTGTTCTTTTTTAGCTTTTTCAACTAAGTGTTTTAGAGTTACATTTGATTCTAATTCTGGTACACCCTTTTTTGCTGCTAAATATATTTCTTTAGCATAGTTACTATATAATTTGGCTTTGACAGCACCATTTTTTTGAATACTTGCTTTTCTTACTTCGTATGCTCTTCCCATACTTTCACCTTCCGTTTCTTATGTATTATAATAAATATTAGATTATTTTACAATCCTTAATAAACTGTTTTAATTGTTTATCTTTTAAATCTTTTCTTTTTAATTTTAAGATAACTAGTTTTAAATGGTATATTTTAAATTTTTCATAGTTATATGTTTGCATTAGCTTTTCTACTACTTTAATTAATAATTCTTTATTGGTAAGTGTACGATATTTTATTTTTAGTTTTGTTAAAGTTTCAAGATTTATGTTTCGCAAGATTTTATTGCATTCTTCTTCTTTGATATTTTTAAAATAATATTTATTACCGTCTAAATTATCTAAAACTTTGAGAGTGTCATAATAACCTAATTTTAAGTTATGAGTATTGCTTTCTTTATCAAATATGATTATTGACCCAAGATTTTCTTTTGGTTTTATTTCAATTACTTTAGTTTCTTTTTTTAGTTTGTTATGACTAACACCTATTCCCTTAATTCTAATTGAGTAAATTGTATCACAGCCATAGTTTTGAACTAATGATAAGGGTACATTATTATAAAATCCACCATCTATGTAGTAGTTATTATCTATAATTGGTTTATAATTAAATAGTGGTAAATAACAAGATGCTAGAATGTATTCTGGTAATTTACCATAGGGAATATCGTCTATTGTGAGCTCTAGGGGTTTCATTCCTTCTACTTTGACAGTTATTAGACCAAGTTTAACTTTGCTTTTACGAATTTTATCTTCGTTAATTGATTTTTTAATAATATTTAAAAATTTAGTTGTATCTATTCCTTTATTTTTTAAAATTTTCTTAAGGTCATTTATTCCAGTACCTAAGTCTTTGATTGTTAACTTTTTAGATTTAATTTTTTCAGCTAGTGAGCCACTTATCCCAAAGATGTCTGTTGTAGTATTTAGCCATAGACTTACTAGTTTTTTGATGTCTCCTTGAACCATTAGTGCAGCGTTTAGTGAGCCAATTGATGTTCCGGCGATTATCGCTGGTTTAATGTGTCTTTTACGTAGTGCAATGTAAGCTCCCGCTTGATATGCGCCTTTAGCGCCTCCTCCTTCAAGTGCAAAACCGATCATAATAAACCTCCAATAATTATTAGTATTATACCAGTAATTATTCCATATAGACTATTTTTATTCCAATTTTCTTTTAATTCTATAAATAATTCAGCCACTATAATATAGATAATCATACCAATGGTTATACTTAGAAGAACACCTAAGAATAAATCGTTTAGGATACCATTAAAGATAAACATAAATAGTCCACCTATAAAGGTACTTAAAGTTAAAATAGTAATATATATTTTTTCGTTACGATTTTTTACTTTTTTAAACATTGCGGTAATTTCTAGGCCAAATGGAATGTTATGTAGGCCTACTGCTAAAGTATAAAGTATTCCTGTTTTAAGACTACTTTGACCTGCTGCGTAGATGCTGATTCCTTCTACAATGTTGTGGATTATTAAAGCAAGTGATGTCATAATACTAATATGTTTTAAGTGATTAGAATGATGATGTTTGTTTTTTTCTTCATAATGGTCATGATGAGGAACTAATTTTTCTAATGTTAAAAGAGTTCCTAGGCCTATTAAAATTCCTGGAATAATAAATAGTTTGTTTTCTAGTAGTTCTAAAGTTTCTGGAATAATATCTACAAATAATAAAAGGATTAAAACAGAAAAAGCCATGCCAAGGCTAAAGCTAATTATTTGTTTATTATTCTGCTTTTTGATTGCTATAATACAGCCTAGGAGAAAAAATACTCCAGCTACTAACGTTAGTAATAATCCTAACATATTATCACCTCAATTGTTAAAAAAAGACTAAATAGTCTTTATTGTGTTACGGTTTCTGATGGAGTGTCAATCATATCTGCCTCCATAGAAATTTTACCTTTTAATGTGCCCTCAAGTAATTCAATTTGATTTGTATTGGTTTCTAATACATATACTCTAATTTCATAGTTATTTGTTTGATTAGAGTCAATAGTTATATTGTTTTTTAATTCTAGCTTACTAGAAGCATTTAAGAAATTTCCTGATGCAATGATGGCATTTGAATCTTTATTAACTAGTTCCCATTTTAAATCTTCAGAATTTTTTAAGTTATCAGATATTACAATGTCATCTAAATATAAAGTATATTTTATTTTATAGTCATTGTTTCCTGTTTTAACGCTAAATGTTCCTATTGCAGAATCAGTTGCAGAGTTTTCAGCTGGTATTGGTAATAAATCTGTGGCATTAATATAGCCATCATTGGTAGTTATTAAATCAATTTCAAATTTAGCTGTTGTGTTTCCAGTTACTGACGTATTATTACCATTTACGTTAGCTAAAAAGTATGCATAAGTAATACCTAAAATAATAGGAACTAAGACCGCGATAACAATTAAAAATTTATAATTTAGTTCTTTTTCCTTCATATATAACCCTATCTTTTCTATTAATATATTACTATAAGATTAATTTTTTTGCAAGGTATTATATTAGCTCTTCAGTGCTCTTAGCGTTAAGAGAAAAGTCGCAGAAATCGCCTTTTAAATATAATGGATAAGCAGCACAGCCGATCATAGCTGCATTATCTGTACAGTATTTAATTGGGGGAACTGTTAAATCAATTTGGTATTTATCAGCTAGCTTTTGAAATTCGCTTCTTAAATATTCATTGGCAGTTACTCCACCGGCAATAATTAATCGCTTACAATTTGTTTTATTAATTGCTAGTTCAGTTTTATGAGTTAGCTGTTTAATTGCTACGGTTTGAAATGAATACGCTAAGTCATATTTTCTGATTTCATTACCTCTTTGTTTTTCGTTATGACTTAAATTTATTACTGCGCTTTTAAGTCCACTATAAGAAAAGTTTAAGTCATCACCTTTCATTGGTTCGGGTAAGTCATAAGTGTTAGCACCTAACTTAGCATATTTTTCTATGTTAGGACCTCCTGGATAAGGCAAGTCAAGGACTCTTGCTACCTTATCGTATACTTCGCCTATAGCATCGTCTAAGGTTTTACCCAATACTTTAAATTTATAATCATCTTCCATAAGAACTAGCTCTGTATGACCGCCACTTATTACTAAGGCTAATAATGGAAATTCCATTTTTTTTACTAGATTATTAGCATAGATATGACCAGCAATATGATGAACTTTAATTAGTGGTTTTTTATAAACTAGTGCTATGGTTTTGGCAAATTCTATTCCAACTAGCAAGCTACCTAATAAGCCTGGTGCGTAAGTAACTGCTACTGCGTCTATATCTTCCATAGTTAAATTAGTGTCTTTAAATACATCTTCAAAAACCATTGTAATGTTTTCTGAATGCATACGGCTTGCTATTTCGGGTACTACGCCACCGTATAAAGCGTGAGTGTCCATTTGGGTTAAAATAGTTGTTTTAATATTGTCAGTACCGTTTTTGATTATTGCCATGCTTGTTTCATCACAGGATGATTCTACGGCTAATATGTAAACGTCTTTTTTCATATATACATCTCCATTATTATTGCATCGCCATCTTTATAATAGTTTTTGCGGCGATGAATCTCTTTAAAGTTTTTATTTTGATAAAATTTTATTGCATCCTCGTTATTTGAATTAACTTCTAACATTATTTTAGTAACTTTTGATTTGAGGTTATTAATCATATTTTCTAACAAAATGCTAGCTTTTCCACAATTGCGATATGATTTTTCCACATAAATATTTAAAAGATCAGCTATATCATAATTTATTTGATAATGAATAAAGCCAATAATTTTCTCATCATCTTTATATATTAAGATTTCTTCATTTGAATTTAAGTTATCTATATGGAATAACTTTGAAAAATCTGGATTAAGTTTATTTCCTAGATTATTGATTTCTGGAATATCTATAGCTTCATACTTACTTACCATTTAGTGCTTCAATTCCTTTAACGTATCTTGCTTTTACTGCATGAGCTGGTGTAGGTTTAATGTTAGCTGTATAAATGTAGATTTTTTCTAGATCTAAGCGAATATTATTTATTATTTGATAGTTTTCATAACTCGTTTTTAT
Organism: bacterium; assembly: GCA_030524925.1. Taxonomy (GTDB): domain Bacteria; phylum Bacillota_I; class Bacilli_A; order RF39; family UBA660; genus CAG-533. The sequence continues at coordinate 6,936 of JAUNFS010000024.1, forward strand.
TAACTCTTCAAAGTCTTTATTTGATGCGTATTTTATTTCGTTTACCGTTTCATTATCATCAATAATTCCATAGTATTTGCCTTTTGGATCTTCTACTATTATTATCGCTTTTTGGGTATTTGATGAGAGTGCTAATGCTTCAATACTTGATAAGCATTTTACAGGAATGTTTAGAGTATACGCAAGAGTTTTCGCTACGGTTATTCCAAGTCTTACACCGGTAAAACTTCCTGGACCATCTATTACAATTATTTCATTTATTTTTTTGACGTCAGTATTGTTTTCATCTAATATTTCTTTTATTAGTGGCACTGTATAGATACTATGATTTCTATTAGATAGTTGTTCTTTTTTGGTAATTAGTTCCCCATCTTTTAATAAGCCAATTTCAATTAATTCTTGATAAGTACTAATAAATAATGTCAACATTTTTTTCACTTCCAAACCAATTATATTATACACTACAAATAAAAAAAGTAAATTCTTTATAAAACAGAATTTACTAAATCTTCGTATTTTTGACCATATGGTTGTAATATGAGTACTCTGGTATTTTCATCAATTATTTTAAATTTAATTTGCAGTCTTTCTTCTGGCAAGCAGTCACATATCATATCAGACCATTCAATAATGCAAACAGCATCTTTATTAAAATAATCTTCAAATCCGATTGTCTCACAATTATTTTCTAAACGGTAAACATCCATGTGATATAATGGCATTTCACCGGTGTTATATTCTTTAATTAAATTAAATGTGGGGCTAGTAATAGTTTCTGTAATTCCAAGAGATTTAGCAAAGCCTTTTACAAAAACTGTTTTACCACTTCCAAGTTCGCCGTCTAGGCAGATTACCATCCCTGGAAATTTCTCTGATTCAATATTTTCTGCTAATTCCATTGTGTCATCTATACTTCTTGATGTATATTTGTATTCCATTTTATCACCTATTTTCATTATATATAAAACGTTTATTGTTGTAAATACTTTTTTACACTATTTCACTACGATAAAATTCTGGTTCACATGTTAAATTTATTTTTAAATTTTTTAGGGCTTTAAAGTCACCGTTACGAACCATATATGTAGCGTGAACTTCACAGTTTTCTAGATCTTTTAATTTTTTAATTGCACTTGCTATTACGGGATTAGTTACACTACAAATTGATAGAGCTATTAATACTTCAGTTAATGACAATCTATTATCATCTTTTTTTAATTCTAATATTGGCTTTAAAATTGTTGGACTTAATAAGTCAATCTCATCGGGTATTTTTGACATTTCTTTTATAGCGTTTATGACTACTGATGCAGCTGGGCTTAGTAAATCTGTTTGTTTACCTGTGACAATTTTTCCGTTAGACAGCTCTAGAGCGATTACATGAGTTTGTTTTAATTTTGCGGTTTCTATTGCTACATCTACTACTTTTAAATATTTTTCATCAATATTTATTTCATTCATTAATAGTTTGACTTTTTGAACTGTAGTTTCATCACTTAAACCTAATTTATAGTTGTTTAATTCATTATAGTAACGTCTTACTATTTCTTTTTTTGATGCTTCGCTTACTATTTCATCATCAGTAATACAATAACCAACCATATTTACACCCATGTCGGTTGGTGAATAATAGATATCTTTTCCTGTTATGCGACGCAAGATAGTTTTTAATATTGGAAATGTTTCAATATCGCGGTTATAATTCACAGCTTTTACGTCATATTTTTCTAGATGAAATGGGTCTATCATATTAATATCTTTTAGATCCGCAGTAGCAGCTTCGTATGCTAAATTAACTGGATGTTTTAGAGGCAAATTCCATACTGGAAATGTTTCAAATTTTGCATAACCGGCGTTTACATTTCTTTGATATTCGTGGTATAGCTGACTTAGACATGTTGCTAATTTTCCTGAACCAGGTCCTGGTGCATTAACTAAGATTAATTTTTTGGTTGTTTCTATGTAAGGATTTGCTCCATAACCTTCTTCACTACATATTGTGTTTACATCGGTTGGATAACCTTTAGTAAATCTATGAATATATGTTTTAATGTTTTGATGTTCTAATCTTTTGATAAATTTATCAACACTTGGCTGACCTTTATATAAGGTTATTACTACACTGTTTACTTCAAACCCTAATTTTTTGGCATTGTTTATAATATTTAGCATTTCAATATCATAGGTTATCCCAAATTCAGAGCGAATTTTATTTTTTTCTATATCACTTGCACTTATACAAAATATAATTTCTAAATCTTTTTTTAAATTTAAAAACATATTTATTTTGGCATCTGGTTTAAATCCCGGCAATACCCTTGCAGCGTGATTGTCAGAGAATAATTTTCCTCCTACTTCTAAATATAGCTTATCAAAAATATTAAACCTTTCTTTAATTTTTTCACTTTGTATTTTTACATACTTATCATTATCAAATCCTTTTTTCATTTTTACCTCTACTATCTTTATATTTATAATATAAAATTTTTGAAAATATTGAAAGATGTTTTTTTAAAGTTTTAAAATAAATTTTTTAATGGTTGGTAAAATAAGTAAAATTTTTGTGTAAACTAAAAAAATCATGTTAGTAGCAAATAGCATTTAACATGATTTTATTACAAAAAAAAATATTGGCAACTTCCTATTTTCGCATTCACTATCGTCGGCGTTTTAGTGCTTAACTTCTCTGTTCGGGATGGGAAGAGGTGTATCCACTAAGCTATCGTTACCAATAAAAGGATTTTGTCCTTTAAAAACAAGATAATGTATTTATTAACTCAATCAAATTTAATTATAATGATTAAATCCTCGATCTATTAGTACTAGTCAGCTCAACGTATCACTACGCTTCCACCTCTAGCCTATCAACCTCGTAGTCTACAAGGGATCTTACTATATAAAATATGGGAAAACTCATCTTGAAGAGGGCTTCTCGCTTAGATGCTCTCAGCGATTATCCCTTCCATACATAGCTACTCTGCACTGCAACTGGCGTTACAACAGATACACCAGAGGTATGTCCATTCCGGTCCTCTCGTACTAGGAACAGCCCTTCTCAATTTTCCTACGCCCACGATGGATAGGGACCGAACTGTCTCGCGACGTTCTGAACCCAGCTCGCGTGCCACTTTAATGGGCGAACAGCCCAACCCTTGGAAGCGAATCCACCTCCAGGATGTGACGAGCCGACATCGAGGTGCCAAACACCACCGTCTATGTGAACTATTGGGTGGTATCAGCCTGTTATCCCCAGGGTAACTTTTATCCGTTAAGCGACGGCAATTCCATATTCAACCGCCTGATCACTATACCCTACTTTCGTACCTGCTCGACTTGTAAGTCTCACAGTCAAGCTCCCTTATACTATTACACTCTTCGCATGATTTCCATCCATGCTGAGGGAACCTTTGGGCGCCTCCGTTACTCTTTGGGAGGCGACCGCCCCAGTCAAACTGCCCACCAGACACTGTCCTCCACCCAGATAATGGGTGCGAGTTAGAAATCAAATAACTTCAGGGTGGTATTCCAAGGTTGGCTCCATGTAAACTGGCGTCTACACTTCAAAGCCTACCACCTATCCTCTACAGAAATTACCTGATTCCAATATCAAGCTACAGTAAAGCTCCATGGGGTCTTTCCGTCCTATCGCGGGTAACCTGCATTTTCACAGGTATTAAGATTTCACCGAGTCTATGGTCGAGACAGTTCCCAGATCATTACGCCTTTCGTGCGGGTCAGAACTTACCTGACAAGGAATTTCGCTACCTTAGGACCGTTATAGTTACGGCCGCCGTTCACTGGGGCTTCAAATCAGAGCTTCGCTGTTATCGACTTACGTCCAGCTAACAAATCATCTTAACCTTCCAGCACTGGGCAGGCGTCAGCCCCTATACATCAGCTTGCGCTTTAGCAGAGACCTGTGTTTTTGGTAAACAGTTGCCTGGGACAATTCACTGCGGGTGTCCGAAAACACCTCCCCTTATTCCGAAGTTACGGGGTCATTTTGCCGAGTTCCTTGACCATAGTTCTCTCGCTCACCTTAGGATTCTCTCCTTGACCACCTGTGTTGGTTCTTGGTACAGGTACCTACAAGATATCTTTAGAAGTTTTTCTTGGAAGCATAGCGTCAGAAGACTTATGTTCCCGAGGGAACAGTCGCCATCATGTTTCGGTTTTAACATTGTCGCGGATTTTCCTACGCAATAACCTACGCACTTAGACCAGAATCCAATAACTGGCCCTTCCTAGCTTTCTCCGTCACTCCATCAGTCAAGTAGGTAGTACAGGAATATAAACCTGTTGTCCATCGACTACGCATTTCTGCCTCGCCTTAGGTCCTGACTAACCCGGGGGAGACGAACTTTACCCCGGAACCCTTGGTCGATCGGTGGGCTGGATTCTCACCAGCCTTACGTTACTCACACCGGCATTCTCACTTCTAAGCGCTCCAATAGTCCTCACGATCTATCTTCAGCGCCCTTAGAACGCTCCCCTACCGCTTACACATAAGTGTAAACCCGTAGCTTCGGTAGTATGTTTAAGCCCCGGTACATTTTCGGCGCAAGACCACTCGACTAGTGAGCTATTACGCACTCTTTAAAGGATGGCTGCTTCTGAGCCAACCTCCTAGCTGTTAGTGCAATCTTACATCCTTTTCCACTTAACATACATTTAGGGACCTTAGCTGACGGTCTGAATTGATTTTCTCTCGCGTATGAACGTTATCACCCACACACTGACTCCTTGATTAACTATCCTGGCATTCGGAGGTTGATTACAGTCAGTACAGCTAGACGCCGCCATTCCATATTCAGTGCTCTACCTCCAGGTAGCATCATCAAAGGCTAGGCCTAAACCTATTTCGGGGAGAACCAGCTATATCCGAGTTCGATTGGAATTTCACCGCTAGCCACAAGTCATCCAAACACTTTACAACGTGTCCTGGTTCGGGCCTCCATAAGGTTTCACCCTTACTTCACCCTGCTCATGGCTAGATCACTCGGTTTCGGGTCTATAGCATAGTACTAAGTCGCCCTATTAAGACTCGCTTTCGCTTCGGCTCCGCGTATTCCGCTTAACCTTGCACTATACCATAACTCGCCGGCTCATTCTGCAAAAGGCACGCTCTCACCCATTAACGGGCTCGAACTTTTTGTAAGCACACGGTTTCAGTGTTCTATTTCACTCCCCTCCCGGGGTTCTTTTCACCTTTCCCTCACGGTACTTGTTCACTATCGGTCAATAGAGAGTATTTAGCCTTACGGGATGGTCCCCGTAGATTCCAGCAAGATTTCTCGTGTCCCGCTGTACTCAGGATACACTATGGAGATTACTGAATTTCGCTTACAGGCCTTTCACCTTCTCCGGCCAAACTTTCCAGAATGTTCAGCTATTCAGTAATTTTGTAACTCCGTATATAGTGTCCTACAACCCCAGTCCAAAGACTGGTTTGGGCTCTTACCGTTTCGCTCGCCACTACTAAGGTAATCGATTTT
>JAUNFS010000025.1 GCA_030524925.1 bacterium
TCTTAAACGACAAAAAAATCAATCATTTCTGATTGATTTAATCATTAACATCGCTCTGGTGCGACGATTATTGCTTCTGGAGCAGGTGATGAGAATCGAACTCACGTGGTCAGCTTGGAAGGCTGAAGTTCTACCATTAAACTACACCTGCATCTAATGACAAGATAAATTATACCATATCTTGTCATTTTTTCAAGTCTTTTTTAACTATTTTTTTTAATTAAAGAGAGATTTACTTTATTTGTTTCTTTGTTAATGGCATCTATGTAGACTGTTATGATGTCCCCTACGCTTACTATGTCTAGTGGATTTTTAACAAAGTTTTTACTCATTTTAGATATGTGAAGCAAGCCATCATCATGTAAACCGATGTCTACAAATGCTCCAAATGAAGCTACATTTCTTACAGTTCCTTTTAATTCCATACCAATTTTCAAATCATCAATCGTTAAAACATCACTTCTTAAGATAACTTCAGGAGCTTCATTTCTAGGATCTAGTCCTGGATTTTTTAGTTCCTTGATAATATCTTCTATAGTGTATTTTTCGCCAAATTCTTGTGCTAATTCATCAATATTTGCTTTTTCTAAAGTCTCTTTAAACTCTTTAGCTTTTATATCGTTAATATTTAAATTTAGTTTATTTAATATTTTGTTAGTAAGTTCATAGCTTTCTGGATGAATTCCCGTGTTATCTAATAGATTTTTGCCATTGTTTATTCTTAGGAAACCAACTGCTTGTTCATATACTTTATCATTAGTTAGTTTTTTTAATTCTTCTCTAGATGTAAAGTCTTTGGTTTCTTTAAATTTTTGAATTTTATTGATAGAGCTTGTAGTTAAGCCTGATATATATTTTAAGATAAAGTTAGATGCTGTGTTGATATTTACGCCAACGTTATTAACTACTTTACTTACTGTAAAGTCAAGGCCTTCTGTCAACTTTTTAGCGTTTACATCGTGTTGATATTCACCGACACCAATACTTTTTGGGTCTATTTTAACAAGTTCTGATAGTGGGTCTATTGTACGTCTTCCGATACTTACAGCACTTCTTTCTTGTACTTCAAGATCAGGAAATTCTTTTTGAGCTTCTTTGCTTGCCGAATATACACTTGCTCCAGCTTCGCTAACAATTGTGTAATAAACATTTGGTAAACTCTTTATTGTTTCAGCGATAAACTCTTCACTTTCTCTTGATGCAGTTCCGTTGCCGATAGCGATAAGATTTAAATTATATTTACTAACTAGTTCTAAGACTTTTTTTCTTGCGCCTTCTTTATCATTTTTTGGTTCATGAGGATAGATAACATCAATATGAAGTAAGTTTCCTCTTTCATCTAGACAAGCAAGTTTACAACCAGTTCTAAATGCTGGGTCAAAGCCTAAAACACGATACCCGATTATTGGTCTAGTCATTAAAAGGTTTTCTAGGTTGGTTTTAAAAATATCAATAGCACTGTCGTCTGCATTTTCAGTAAGTTCACTACGAATTTCTCTTTCAATAGATGGTAAAATTAATCTTTTTAATGAGTCTTTAATTGATAATATAACATAGTCTTTGACAAAAGAATTTGGCTTTTTGATTATTTTTTCTTCTAATTTATTTGTAATATAATCTAGGTCATAGTCTAGTTTAACACTTAGAATGCCTTCTTTTTCACCACGGTTCATAGCTAATACTTGATAGCTTTTAACGTGTTTGATTTTTTCTTTAAATGCATAATATATTTCATAAGTCTTTTTTTCATCTTCGGCATTCTTTTTTATAGCACTTGTGATATTACCGTAGTTTTGCACAGTATATCTTATAAATTTACGATAATAAGCGTTGTCACTAATCCATTCGCTTATAATATATTTTGTATTTTCTATCGCAACATCTTTTTCTACTGGAGATTTTGCCCAAATATCATCCATGTTACCTTTTTCAGGAAAGGACATGATCATTTTTGCTAGAGGTTCTAATCCTAGTTTAATTGCTTCACTACCCTTGGTTTTCTTTTTTTCTTTGTAAGGTAAATAAATATCTTCAACGTCTACAAGTTTTGTACATGCTAAAATATTTTCTTTTAATTCTGGAGTAAGCATTCCTTTTTCATCAATTAGTTTGATAACTGTATTTTTTCTATCCATTAAATTACAGTAGTATTTATATTTTTCGTCAATTTTTTGAATTTGATTTTCATCAAGAGCACCAGTTGCTTCCTTACGATATCTAGCAATAAAAGGGATAGTTGCTCCTTCTTCTAGTAGTTTTAAAACTGCTTCTATTTGTTTAGTTTTTATATTTAGCTCAGTTGCTAATTCATTAATTATTATTTCATTCATTTTCTTCACCTTGTAAATTATATCATAAAGAAAAGAGATTTTGGTCTCTTTCTAGTCTATTTTATTTATATTTATAATATCTTCTTTTGTTAGATATGATATTTTTAGTTTATCTCCACTTTTTTTAAATGGTAGTTCATCGCTTAGTTCTATTGATGCTTTATATTTTAAGCCTTCTGTATCAATTATGTAGTAGTATGTTGTACTGTTAATTACAGCAGAACTGATTGTTTTGATAGTGATTTCTTTTTCTTCACCTTTGCCTGTATTATTTGTTACAGGATTATTTTTTAGGTAATTCTTTGCAGCTTCGTTAATTCCTTTACTAGAGTCTGTAACTACTACTTTTTGGTAATCTTCTACATCAATAAATCCATAGATTTTAACTAGACCAGCGGCATCTTTTAGGCTTACTAGGTATGTTGGTCTACCTTCTAGATTTATAAGTAGTGGGAAGGTTGATTTGTATTTCATTTGCTGAACTGCACCTTCTGCTGAGTCCATAGCACTATATTCTTCAGCTCCAGGGACACTGTAAAATGATGTTTCTCCTGTACGCATATTTGATAGTATGAAACCTAAATTTGATTCATCGTTTACAATTGATGTAATTCCTGTGTACATGTAAATATCGTCGTTTATTGCTAAGTAATTATAGCCGTCGGTTGTATTCATAACATTTTTTTGACTAAAGATACTGTTAAAGAATCCACTTTGATATGTTCCCCAGTCATCTACTTGTTCAATTAATAAATCTGCATTATAGGCAACATCTATCCAAGATGGAATATCGCCAGCATTGTATTTTGTCATTTTGCCAGTGATAGCTTCTAGAATTATTACTCCTTCTACTTCTGCACGTAAATTTACACCATGATATTTTAGAACTTGCATAACCCAGTATGGATTACCTTCATTATCTATTTCAAATGATAGATTTCCAAAATTTTTAGTTGGGTAAGCAAATCTTAGTTTACGATATACATTATCATTAAATAAACCAGTTTCAACATATTTCATACCTTTATCTAGTCTTACTAGTTTACTTTCTCCAGTGGTACTGTCAACTATAATGTAGCCTTTTACTCCGTTTTTACGATTTGTTAACCATTTAATTGGTGAAGCATATTCTAATGGGGTTACACGAACAATTTTGTTATTATAGTTTATTTGAGTGTAGATATTTGATACGTCATATTGACTTACTAAATCACTCATTTGCCCCATTACTCTATCCCCTAGTTTTTGACTACTGGTTTTATCTAAAAGTGGTAGTTTAGTAAAGTCTACTTCGGGAATGTCAGTTTTAAAGTCTTTGGTATCGTCTATCGTTATTCTATTTGCATATTTTTTGGACATAAATAATGGGCTTTCAATAAAGTTCCAAGCTAAATTTAAGATAATAATTGCTAGAATTATGATTACTGGAATTGGTGCTTTATTTAGACTTACGTGTTTTACTTTTTTAGTAAATAGATTTTTAAAAGAGCTTATTGCTGTTAAAAAAGAATAAATAATTATAAGAATACTTATAAATACGTAAAAGCTTGTATTATGGATGTTAATTGCAGGCAAGAATAAGTAGTAGTAAATAAAGCCGATAATTAATGTGATAAAGATATTAATAGTTTTTCTCATAGTTTCCTCCTAATAAATATTATAGCATACTTGTAATCTCTATGTTAAAATATGTTTGTGATGTTTTATGTATTATTATAATTTAACTGATTTTTATAAAAAAAAGTTTGGCTGTAAAGTTGCTAAGCTGGCATTTAATGGTGGTTTTAGTTGCCCTAATAGAGAAAATGGTGGCAGTGGGTGCATTTTTTGTACTGGTAGCGATGAGTTTGCTGGTGAGGTTACAAAGACGTTAAAACAGCAGTATGAAGATCAAAAACTTGTGGTAAAAAATAAGTGGCCGGATGCTAAGTTTATAGCGTATTTTGGAAGTTATACAAATACTTATGCTCCTACTGATGTTTTAAGAGAGAAGTTTTTAGAGGCGCTTTCTTTTGAAGATGTCATTGGAATTTCAATTGGAACTAGATGTGATTGCATTAGTGATGATTGTTTTGAGTTTTTAGAAGAGTTAAATAAAAAGACTTTTCTTACAGTTGAATTAGGGTTGCAGTCTATTCATGATGAAACATTAAAATTTATTAATAGAGGTCATGATTTAGATAGTTTTGATAACATGGTTAAGAGGTTAAAAAAGGCTTCAATCAATGTTGTTGTTCATATTATAGATGGTTTGCCTTTTGAAACTGAAGATATGATGCTAGAAACTATTAGGCATTTAAACGATTTAGAAATTGATGGAATTAAAATTCATAACTTATATATCGCTAAGGGAACCGTATTAGAGAAACTCTATTTAAATGGTAAATTTGAGCTGATGAGTATGGAGCATTATATAAATATTGTGTGTAAGCAGTTAGAAATATTAAGCCCTAATATAGTTGTTCATAGACTTACGGGTGAGACGATGGTAGAAAAATTAGTTGCTCCAACTTGGGCTAGAGAAAAAATTAATATTTTAAATGGTGTAGTTAAAAAGTTAAAAAAGGATAAATCCTACCAGGGTAAATACTATAAAAAAAGCCACTAGGGCTTTTTAATAATCTGATAAATCAACGTTTTCTTCTTCAATTAGGTCTTTGAATTCTACTTTAAACTTTTCTATTTCTTTCTTTTTAGCATCTTCGTAAATGTTTCTTGCATTACAAATTGCTTTATATATGTGTTTAATACGTACTTCTTTTGAATTTTCATAAACAGCATAACTAAAGGCATTAGCTAAAATAGTTAAAGTAATATCAGGGTATCTACTTGCTATTTCATATACTCTTTTGTATTCACTAGTCATTTCTACTAGAAAAGAAAATATTTTTTCTTTCTGAAAATCAGTATATGGTAATTTAACTCCCAATTTTTTTTCAAATTTTGGGTAAGTTCCCATTAATATTTTAACTACTACTTCGCCTGTTGCTTCAGCTATTTCAATTTTTTGAAATCTTCTTAGGAAGGCACGATCTCTTAAAATATAGGCTTCGTATTCTTCTGTGGTTGTGGCACCAATCATTTTTATTGTTCCACGGTCAAGCATAGGTTTTAACATGTTAGCAAAGTCTATATTATTATTGCTTGTACTTTTATTTACTAAAAGGTGAACTTCATCTATAAATAGAATGGTCTTTTCAGTTCTTTTTAGTTCTTGTAAAAGAAGTTCTATTCTAGAGTCTGTATTTCCACCTTCAGTACTTGAGCCAAGCAAACTTGTAATATTAATTTTAATGATACTCCATCCTTTTAGGGCATCAGGAACGTTTCCTGTTTGAATTTTGTATCCTAAACCTTCAACTATTGCGGTTTTACCGATACCTGGTTTACCAACTAAAAGCGCACTTTTATCAGGTGTTATTAAAGCTAATATCATTTCGCCAATTTCTTTTTCACGACCTATTGCTGGGTCAGTAACATATTCTCTTTTAGTTAGGTCTTCTCCATAATTTTTTATGATGCTTATTTTATTAGATTCAATAGTTTCGTTACTCTTAATATCTAATATTTCTAAATTTTCATTTAAATCTAATTTTTCTAAGTTATTATCCATAAAATCACGCCTTACATTTGTTTATTATAACATAAAGATTATTAAAAAGGAATTAACTTTTTCTTGTAACCTCCAGTAACAGTATAGCAGTCATGAGCTAGAATAAATGCTTTATCATCCATGTCTAATATTTTATGTTTTAATCCATAATATAAATTAAATGGAACAATGACTAATAGTGTAGCTTCTTTTTTGGTAAAAATACCACCATGACTAGCAATTTCAGATACACCTAAGTTTAAATCGTTAATTAAGTAATTTTCTATTTTGTCACTATTTTTAGACTTTATAAAAACTAACTTGCTGTCATTCATTCCAAGAATAACCATATCAACAATTTTGTTATATGATACAAGAATTACAATAGCATAAATGGTATTTTTGATTCCAAATGCAAGAAAACCTGTTGCGATGATAATCATGTTTACAATTGTACTTGATTTACCTAATTCTAGTTTAAAGGTCTTTGACACTATTGCAGCAATAACATCTGACCCACCGGTATTAAATCCAGCACGATAAACAAGACCCCCACAAATACCATAAAAAATAATTATGGTTATTATTAAAAGAAAATCGGTTGAAAATGTGATATTTATTTTATTTGCTAGGGGTGCGGTAATAGTCACCATTAATGAATATGAAACGGTACCAATAATTGTATAAATTGATTGTTTTTTGCCTAGCACTATAAAAGAAACTATTATAAGTAGTCCTGACATAGCATAGATGAAGTAAGTGTTGGGAATTCCTGTTAGTTGATTTACGACAATTGATAGACCACTTACACCACCGACAACTAATTTATTGGGGACAAAAAACAGATTGTAGTTTAGGGATACACCAAAAATCCCAATCAAAAAAACGATAAATCTAGATAAAAATTTATTGTGATTTATTATATCTAATATTTCTGCTTTAGAGTGTTTTATCTTAAACATATTTTCACCTATTATAATGATACTATTATTATTAAAATTAGTCAAAAAAAACTCACTTTGTAGTGAGCCTTTTATTATTCAATAATTTCAGTAACAGATCCTGCACCAACAGTACGTCCACCTTCACGAATTGAGAACTTAGTTCCGTTTTCTAAGGCAACTTTACTGATTAGTTCTACAGTCATATCAACGTTGTCACCAGGCATAACCATTTCAACTCCTTGAGGAAGTTCAATTACACCAGTAACATCAGTAGTTCTGAAGTAGAATTGTGGTCTGTAGTTTGAGAAGAATGGAGTATGACGTCCACCTTCTTCTTTAGATAGTACGTATACTTTAGCTTTGAATTTATGATGTGGAGTTACTGAACCAGGTTTAGCTAGTACTTGTCCTCTTTCTACATCATCACGGTTGATACCACGAAGTAATACTCCAGCGTTATCTCCAGCTTCAGCATAATCTAAAGATTTTCTGAACATTTCGATTCCAGTTGCAACTGTTTTCTTAGTATCCTTAAGACCAACAATTTCAACTTCATCGTTAAGTTTTAATTGACCTCTTTCAACACGTCCTGTAACAACAGTACCACGTCCTGAAATAGTAAATACGTCTTCAATACTCATTAGGAATGGTTTGTCAGTATCTCTAGTTGGAGTTGGGATGTATTCATCAACAGCAGCCATTAAATCTTTAATTGATTGAACAGCAGCTTCGTCTCCTTCTAAAGCTTTAAGAGCAGAACCTTTAATGATAGGACATTCTGAATCATATCCATATTCACCTAATAATTCTCTGATTTCCATTTCTACTAATTCAAGTAGTTCAGGATCATCAACTTGATCACATTTGTTCATGTAAACAACGATTCTAGGAACTCCTACTTGACGAGCAAGTAAAATATGTTCTCTAGTTTGTGGCATAGGACCATCTGCAGCAGAAACTACTAAGATAGCACCATCCATTTGTGCTGCACCAGTAATCATGTTTTTAACATAATCGGCATGTCCTGGGCAGTCTACGTGAGCATAATGACGTTTTTCAGTTTCATACTCAACGTGAGCAGTATTAATTGTAATACCTCTTTCTCTTTCTTCTGGAGCTTTGTCGATATCAGCATAATCTACGAAGTCACCAAAATATTTTGTAATAGCAGCAGTTAATGTTGTTTTACCATGGTCTACGTGGCCAATAGTACCAATATTAACATGTGGCTTACTACGATCGAATTTTTCTCTTGCCATTTAAATTTCCTCCTATTCGTTAACAAGATTATTTTATCTAATTCTTGAATATAATTCAAGTATTATTCTATTAATTTACACTATTTTTCTTAATAATTTCCTCAGCAATAGACTTTGGAACTTCTTCATAGTGATCTTTTTCCATTTGGAAGTTTGCACGTCCTTGAGTGTTACTTCTTAAGTCAGTCATGTAACCAAACATTTCTGATAATGGAACTAAAGCTGTAATTCTTAAAACATTACCAATAGATTCTTGTCCTAATGGTCTACCACGACGAGAAGTTAAATCTCCCATTACATTACCCATGTATTCTTCTGGAGTATCTACTACTACTTTCATGATTGGTTCTAATAGAACTGCTTTACATTTTTCTTTTGCAGCTTTTAAAGCCATACTTGCAGCAATTTTGAAAGCCATTTCTGATGAGTCAACATCATGGTATGAACCATCAAATAGAGTTGCTTTTACATCAACCATTGGATATCCTGCTAGGATTCCACCAGCCATAGCTTCTTGTAAGCCTTTATCTGTTACTGGAATGTATTCTCTTGGAACTACACCACCAACAATAGCATCAACGAATTCATATCCTTTTCCTGGATTTGGTTCAAATTTAACCCAAACGTGTCCGTATTGTCCACGACCACCTGATTGTTTAATGTATTTACCTTCACACTCAGCTGTTTGAGTGATTGTTTCACGGTATGCAACTTGTGGTCTACCTTGGTTAACTTCTACACCGAATTCTCTTCTCATTCTATCAATAATGATATCTAAGTGTAATTCACCCATTCCTGATAAAACAGTTTGTCCGGTTTCTACATCAGTTTTAACTCTTAAAGTAGGGTCTTCTTCAACTAGTTTTTGAATTGCAATAGCCATTTTGTCTTGATCATTTTTAGATTTTGCTTCAATAGCTATATCAATAACTGGTTCAGGGAATTCCATACCTTTCATAACTGCAAATGCTTTTTCGTCGCAAAGTGTGTCAGCAGTAGTAGTATTTTTTAAACCTACTGCAGCAGCAATTTCACCAGCGTAAACTTCAGTGATTTCTTTACGTTGATTTGCATGCATTTGTAAGATACGTCCAATTCTTTCTTTTTCGCCTTTAGTTGAGTTTAATACATAAGAACCAGCTTTTAGTACTCCTGAGTAAACTCTGAAGAATGATAGACGGCCAACAAATGGGTCAGTCATAATTTTGAATGCTAATGCTGTGAATGGTTCTGAATCACTTGGATGTCTCTTAATATCATTACCATTTTTATCTGTACATTCAATTGCTTCAATGTCAGTTGGTGCTGGTAAATAATCAATAACAGCATCTAGTAATGTATGAGTACCTTTGTTTCCTAGGGCATCAGCACATAGTACTGGGAAGAATTCTACTGCTAATGTAGCTTTTCTAATTGCTCCTTTTAATTCAGCAACTGAAAGTTCTTCACCTTCTAAATATTTTTCCATTAGACTTTCGTCTGATTCAACAACAGCTTCAATTAATATAGTTCTATATTCTTCAGCTTTTGCTTTCATATCTTCTGGAATTTCTATTTCTTTTAATTCTTGTTTTTCTGTACCATCATATTCGTATGCTTTCATTTCAACTAAATCAACATATCCAGTAAAATGGTCTTCGCTACCGATTGGTAACATGATAGCAGCAGCATTTGCTCCTAATCTTTCTTTAATAGTTTTTAAACTATAGTAGTAATCTGCTCCTAATTTTTCCATTTTGTTTGCACAAATCATTCTAGGAACTTTATATTCATTTGCTTGTCTCCAAACAGTTTCAGTTTGTGGTTCAACACCAGCTTGAGCATCAATTAATGCTACTGCACCATCTAATACTCTTAAGCTTCTTTGAACTTCAATAGTGAAATCTACATGTCCTGGGGTATCAATTATATTTAATCTGTAACCTTTCCAGTGAGCAGTAGTGGCAGCACTTGTTATTGTGATACCTCTTTCTTGTTCTTGGGCCATCCAGTCCATTTGTGACTCACCATCATGAGTTTCACCAATACGGTGAGTTATTCCAGTTAAGAATAAAATTCTTTCAGTAGTGGTAGTTTTTCCGGCATCAATATGAGCCATAATACCTATATTTCTTATTTTATCTATAGAAACATCTCTTGCCATCTATTTCCACCTACCATCTATAATGTGCAAATGCTTTGTTTGCTTCTGCCATTTTGTGAACATCGTCACGTTTTTTAGCAGCACCACCTACTCCATTTGCAGCGTCCATAATTTCTGCAGCTAATTTATTAGCCATACCTTTACCAGAACGTAATCTTGCATAGTTTACAAGCCAACGTAGTGCTAAAGTTTGTTTTCTTGTCTCACTAACTTCAATTGGAACTTGAACGTTAGATCCACCAACACGACGAGATTTAACTTCTAAAGCTGGGCTAATGTTTTCCATTGCTTTATTAAAAGTTTCCATCGGATCTTTATTTGTTTGCTCTTTTATAATATCAAATGCTTCATATAAAATCTTTGAAGCAGTACCTCTTTTACCATCGTTCATAATGGCATTAATTAATTTAGTAACTACTTTAGAATTATACAAAGGATCTGGTAAAACATCACGTTTTACTGCACGTCTTTTACGCATTTTTTTCCTCCTTATTATTTATTTTTTGGTTTTTTTGAGCCGTATTTACTTCTTGATTGTTTACGGTCGTTAACACCTTGAGTATCTAGTGTTCCACGAATTACATGGTAACGAACACCGATAAGGTCTTTAACACGACCACCACGAATTAATACAACACTATGTTCTTGTAAGTTATGTCCTTCTCCTGGGATATAAGTATCTACTTCACGTCCGTTAGATAATCTAACACGAGCATATTTTCTTAAAGCTGAGTTTGGTTTCTTAGGTGTTTTTGTTCCAACACGAGTACATACCCCTCTCATTTGAGGGTGGTTAGTCTCAGTAGACTTTCTTTCCATGCTGTTAAATCCAACATTTAATACTGGACTTTTTCCTTTTCTTACTTTTGGTTTTCTTTTTGTTTTAACCAATTGATTAATTGTAGGCATATTTTTACTCCCTTCTCATGCACACACCCCGGTGTGTAGTATTTTGTTTAAAATCAAGTCCTACCGAAGATAGAACTTAAAATTAAATGCAAAAATAATATATCATTTTATTATATTATTTGTCAATACAAATATGACTAAAAACAGGCAATTTTATAAAAGAAAAAAGCTTTATTAAAGCTTTTCAGAGTGTAGACAAACCCTTAGATTTTTTCTAAGGGTTTTCTTATAAATAAATT
>JAUNFS010000026.1 GCA_030524925.1 bacterium
CTTAATAACCACCTAAAGTTTATAATCATAGAAAAACCCGCAATTTTTTATTTTGAGGGTTTGCAGGCTTATTTACCACAACATTGTTTATATTTGCGTCCTGAGCCACATGGACATGGATCATTACGACCTATTTTCTTCTTTTCGTTTACTTTTGGAGTACTTTTTAAAGTTTCTTTGCCATCGTTTGTTTGAATTTTTGGTCCTTGTTTTGGGGTAATATTTTGTTTAATTTCAACTTTCATTAATAAGTTTGTAATGTTAGCTTCAATGTTATCTAACATTTTATCAAATATTTCGTAACCTTCAAGAGCGTATGCTTGTAATGGATTTACTTGGCCATATCCTCTTAAACCAATTCCTTCTCTTAAATGTTCCATAGCATTTATATGTTCAATCCAAGCATCGTCAATAACTTTAAGGTTTATAAATCTTTCAAAGTTATTAGTAATTTCTTCAGGAATATCTTTAAGCTTGTTTTCAAATTCTTCTAAAAGCTTAGCACTTATTGTTTCACTTACTTGTTCTTCTTTCTTAGAAGTAATTTCGTCAGTGGTTAGTTCACTATTTTTTAAATAATTATTAAAATGGTCTTTAATATCTTCTAAGTCTTTTTCAGTAAGATATCCTTCAGGTGCGATATGACTATCAACAAAATCATCTATGTAATCTTTGATAGTATCTTCAGAAATTTCAGTCATATCTTCTGCATCTAGAATATCATTTCTTTTTGCGTAGATAATTTTTCTTTGTTCTGAAACAATATTATCGTAGTCAAGTAAGCTTTTACGCATATCGTAGTTATTTCCTTCAACCTTTTTCTGAGCTGATTCAATACTTTTGCTAAACATTTTTGATCTTATTGGAGCTGTTTCATCATAGCCTATATTTTGAATCATTGTTTTAATACGGTCAGTTCCGAATCTACGCATAAGTTCATCTTCAAATGAGATAAAGAATTGTGAATAGCCTGGGTCTCCTTGACGGCCAGCACGTCCTCTTAACTGATTATCTATACGACGAGATTCATGTCTTTCAGTTCCGATTACGCATAGACCGCCTAGGTCTTTTACGCCTTCGCCTAACTTAATATCGGTTCCACGGCCAGCCATGTTTGTTGCGATTGTAATTGCGCCTTTTTGTCCAGCTTTAGCTATTATTTCAGCTTCACGAGCATGGTTTTTAGCATTTAACACTTCATGAGGTAAATGTTCTTTTTGAAGCATTCTACTTAATAATTCGTTTGATTCTACTGAAATTGTACCAACTAGTATTGGCTGTCCTTTTTCATGAATTTCTTTAATAAAGTTTACAATTGCATTATATTTACCTTTTTCAGTTGCAAACATTAAGTCGGCCATATCAGTTCTGATGCATGGTTTGTTAGTTGGTATTTCAATTACGTACATGTTGTAAATATCTCTAAATTCTTCTTCTTCAGTTTTTGCTGTACCTGTCATACCGGAAATTTTATTATACATTCTAAATAAATTTTGGAAAGTTATAGTTGCTAGAGTTTTTGTTTCTTCATTAATTTTTACGCCTTCTTTAGCTTCTATTGCTTGATGAAGTCCTTCACTAAATTGTCTTCCTTGCATTAGACGACCAGTAAACTGATCTACAATTAGGATTGCTCCTTCATGAACAACATAGTCAACATCTACTTTCATTCCATAATTTGCTTTTAATGCTTGGTTTACGTGGTGAACTAACGCTGTATTTTCGGCATCATATAGGTTATTAATCTTAAAATATTTTTCTATTTTTTTGCCACCTTCAGCAGTAAGCATAACAGTTTTAGTTTTTTCATCAACAGTATAATCTTCATCTTCTTTTAGTTTTTTTACTGCGCTGTCTGCTTCAATATATAAATTAGCAGCGTTAAATTTCCCACCAGATATAATTAGTGGTGTTCTTGCTTCATCTATTAAGATTGAGTCTACCTCGTCTATAATACAATAATTTAGTCCACGCTGAGTTCGGTCCTCTTTTCTTTGTACCATATTATCTCTTAAGTAGTCAAAGCCGATTTCATTATTAGTTGAGTATGTGATATCACAATTATATACTTGTCTTTTTTCTTCCGGAGATAGCTCTCTTAAATTTACGCCAACACTAATTCCTAAGAATTCAAATATTGGTCCCATCCATTCGGCATTACGAGCGCTTAAGTATTCATTTACAGTTACAACATGAACGCCTTTTCCTGTTAGCGCATTTAAATATGCAGGTAGGATTGTAGTTAAAGTTTTACCTTCACCGGTTTTCATTTCCGCTATATTTCCATAATGAATTGCTAAACCACCAATAAGCTGTACTCTATATGGTTTTTCACCAATTTTACGGTATGCAGCTTCTCTTGCTGTTGCAAAGGCATCTACAATAATATCATCTAATGATTTTCCGTTTGCTAGTTCCTTTTTAAATTCTTCTGTTTTTCCTGCTAATTCTTCATCGCTCATCTTAGAGTATGCTTCATCTAAGCTTTCAATTTTATCAGCAATTTTATTAAACCTTTTTAATTCTTTATATTCAGTATCTACAAGTTTTTTTAGTAAACTCATATTATTCACCTCTCATTTTGATATTATATCAAAAAAAAAGGACTTTTACATCCTATTTTGTATTAATTATACCGTAATTTCCATCTTTTCTTTTATATAGAACTGATATGCACTCTTCATTAAGATTATTAAATACATAAAAGTCATGACCTAATAATTCCATTTGTAAAATTGCTTCTTCTTCGTCCATTGGTTTAATTTCAATATTTTTTCTTTTTACGATATTATTTATATTTTCTTCTTCTTCAATTTCAAAATTAAATATAAAATCTATTTTTTCTTCCTTTTTATATCTAGCTTTAATTCTTGTTTTATTTTTACGGATTTGTCTTTCTAATTTATCTACAACTAAATCAATAGCTGCATAAAGGTCTTTATTTTTTTCTTCGGCACGAATTGTAAGTTTATTTACAGGAATTGTTACTTCAATTATTTGATTATTATCTTTTACCTTTATTAAAGCATGAGCTTCTATATTTTCTGGATTATCAAAGTACTTGTCTAGTTTGCCGATTTTAGATTCTATATAGTTCTTTATTGAATCTGTTACCTTAATTTTTTCTCCTCTAATTGTAAATTTCATATTATCATCTCCTTATGGTAATTATAACACAAAAAAAGAAAAAACTACAAGATTGTAGTTGTTAAAGTGATTGCTACTACTTCAATTGCTTGTAAACCTTTAGCAGTTTCAATTAATTGAAAATCAACAATGTCACCTTCGTTTAAAGTCTTATAGCCGTCTTTTTTGATTGCTGAATAATGAACAAATATGTCTTCTAAGTCACCACATTCAATAAAGCCATAACCTTTTTCGTTATTAAACCATTTGACCTTACCTCTCAAGCAGAACACCTTCCTTCTATATCGTATTTCAAATGCGTGCACGTTTACTGCTATCACAAACAAGTACTTTCATAATGTTTTCCGTGTGACATCTTAATCTTACCAAATACCTATTAAAAATGTGTAATCGTTGTTTTAAAAGTTTAATTTAATGTCTAATTTTGTTAAAGTTCAGTGATTAATGAGAATATTTTACTTTTAGACTTAATTACTTGCTTTTTAGACGTTAATATAAAATATTGTAATATTATTTGTTAAAATGAAGGCGGATGTGATGAAGTGAAGAGAAAATTTGTGAATATGATGTTACGTATAGTAAAGAAAGAAAAAAACTATAGTGAAGACGAAATAGAGGTAATGAAATATGCAATAGAGTGTATTTATCTTACTGGAACAAAAATTATTGTAATAACAATATTAGCATATATTTTAGGTATATTTCATGAATATTTATTATTTATATTATTTTATGCACCGCTTAGGTTATTAAGTTTTGGATGGCACGCAAATACATCAAAAGAGTGCTGGATAATATCTATATCGGCTTTTATTTTTATACCTCATTTATGTTCGATTTTAAATATTCCTTTATATGTTAAAATTATCGCTTTAATTATGTGTCTAGTTGCTTGTACCTTATATGCACCAGCTGATACGAAAAAAAGACCTATTGTGTCCTCTAAGAGAAGGTTATATTTTAAGGCATCAACGTTAATAATTTTATTTATATATAGTTTTTATATTATTAGAAATAGTAATTTGATATCTAATATTATGTTAACATCTTTACTATACCAAAGTTTGTTAATTAACCCGCTTATTTATAAATTATCACATCAGTCATTTAATAATTATAAAGCCTATAATTTAAGTGAATAAATTTTAAGTAGGAAGAAAGGAGGAAATATGTTAGGAAATATACTAAAATTCATCGCTAGTCATATTAGTTCTACTATTTGTGTAACTGTACTTACTGATGAACCAGAATGCCCAAAATCATTAATTAAATAAAAAACGCAAAATCATAAGTCATTTTAAAAGCTTTATAAAAAACCGTTATTTATGCCTAACGGTTTTTTCTTCTTTTTCTACCTTTATAATTGTTCTAAAGATATTTTCTATAATTAATCTTTTTACAGTTATTGATTTACTTAAATTTTCAATATAGTTTAGCCCTATTCCACTATTTCTGTTTTTTGTACTGTAATTCTTTTCACCGAGTCTGTCTATATCCAATTTATTTTTAAATGTATTAGTTATTTCAATTATATAGTATGATTCTTGATGGTTTATATCCATGCTAATTAATTTTTTATCGGTTTCTTCAGAAGCCTCTATTGCGTTGTCTAAACAGATTGCTACTATTTCACATGTGTCTAAATAAATCTGTGAATTTTCATCAAGTTCATTTTCATCTATTTTATTATCTACCATAAATTTAATATTTTTAGTTTCGGCATATTGCATCTTTAAAAATATGATTCCTTGTAAAACTGATGGTATTCCACTAATTTTACCTTCCCAATTTTCATCATCAGTGTATTTTTCATACATTTTATTTATGACTGGATCTTTTTCTTTAGAACATTTAATTAAATATAAATCATTTCTTAAGTTATGCTTTAAAGTTCTATAATTGTCAGATATTTTCTCATAGTTTTCCAGATATTCATTTAAATATTTATTTTTTACAACTAACATTTTGTTGTTATATATTTCTTTGCTAAACATCGTTGCGAAATATACCATATACATTATCATTAATATTATAGTTACGTAGTATTTATAATCTAAGTAATTTAAACCATATAATATGTTAAATGTATTTACTATTAAAATAGATACATATAAATATATTAATGTTTTTTTGCTTTTTAATAATGTCTCAATAATATACTGTACTAGAATTTTTACTTTTGTATGATAAAAGGTAAAATAATAAATATATGAAAATATTATGGATATTAAAAGTTTTGGTATAGCTTGAATATTTAATTCTATGACATTTGTAAAAGTAAATGACATAATTATAGAAAGAATTGGATCAAGAATAAATGCATATAAAATAATTATGCCATCAACACATATCGTTTTATACCAAGTATCTTTGAACAAAAGTTTTAACATTAAAAAAATTAATAATGCACTAACTAATGGAGTTGTAATATAAATTTTATTATTAAGATTATTTAATGTGACTAAGCATGTAGTGATTAGAAAATAAAAACTATTTTCTAGTGTAAACCGAAATTTAGTTTTTTTAGAAAGTTTTTTATAGACTAAAATATAAACGTAGATATTTAAATATGCACATAAAGTTATATAAAAGAATGTGGTATTAAATATTTCACTCATTATTTTTGTTATCTCCTTTTTGAGTTCTGTAATTTTTTGAACATAGATTTACTTTTTCGCCTGATGATAGGGTAAACGATCCTTCACTCCAATTATATTCTTGGACATAATCAGTATTTACTATACAAGCTCTATGAACTTGTTTAAATCTATCATCTAGTTTAGAAAGTGCTTCAGTTATTGATAGTGATGTGGAAAATTTATTATTCTTAGTTACAATGACTATTTTTCTTTCAGCAGTTTCTCTGTAAATGTAATAAATATCTTTTAAATATATTTGTAAATCTGAACTTTTGGTAAAATAAAAGAACTTCTTTTTATCAAAGCCCTTATTTATTATTAACGTTAATTTTTCAGTTAAAGTTTCATCTAATTTATGAAACTTTTTAATAAAATAGAAGACTTTGTATAATGTCTGGAAAACATCATCAAACATTCTATCATGACTAGTTATAAAAATTATTTCGCTGTCCCAATCCGTTTCCCTAATTTCTTTAGCAATATCCAATCCTGATTCATGGCCATTCAGTTGAATATCTAAAATATAAATTTTAAAGAAAGTGTCAGTGCATATAAAATTTTTTAATTTATCATTGTACTCATTAAACTGGACAATTTCATACCTTTCATCGTTTTTAAACATAATTTTGTTGATGATATTAATATATCTATCGCGATATTCTTTTTCATCATCTACTATAACAAATTTTATCATATATATTTCCTTTTCCGTGCTAATAGCACGTATCCATAACTAATTATACTACAAAAAAAGAAAACTTAAATAGATTTTAAACGTTTTCTTCTTTTTTTATTTTTTATTAATCTTTTTCTCACTAGTAGTAGAATTATTAAGACAATTATTAGGGTTACTATAGAAAAAATGATTTTAAATATAAATGATAATACTAAATAAATTGTGTATAAGTTGTTAATTTTTGAGGCTTCCTTGCTTTTATTTTCAATATTATTATAATTTTCAATATACTTCTTACTTTTATTCATCCATTTTCTCATTAAGAATATATTATTTTTTTGATAACGATTTGTGTATCTATTAACTAGTTTTGTGGTTTCTTCAGATACTTCGTAAAGTGATGGAGCGGCTAATTTATTTTCTGTTAAATTTAGTTTTTCTATGGATGTAGCAATGCTTAATAAATCAATGTCCGTTCCAGTTTGAGACATTATTTCTAAGCCGTATGGAAGTCCATCATCATCGTAGCCCATGGGAATAGTTATTGCTGGATAATTAATAGTTGATGAAGCGTGAGCAGACAGGTTAATTAAGCCACTGGTTTCAATTTTTAATAATTTGTTTTTTGCTGATGGGTACAAAATTATATCTAAATCATTTTCATCATAGATGTTTCCGATATATTGTGAATAACTATATTTGATACTGTTTTTTTCATCTAATGTTTTTGTTGTATTACATTCACTGTTGTAGTTTTCTAGTGATTTGTCTTTTTCAGCAAGTTCACTAAAAGTTTTTATTGAACCAGTATGATTACTTATATATTTGTTAAATGAATCACAAAAGAGATAACCACTATATGATTTTGCAACCTCATTATCTTTAGAAATCGTGTAATAATCATCAATGTAAATTATTTTGGTGCCTGCAGATTCTATTTTTTTTATTGCTTTTGTTACTAACTTTTTTACTTCTTCATTTATAAGTTTGTTTTCTGAAAGAGTATTGGAGTCATCCCCTTCTATAAAGCCTTCGGGAACTCCTATTTTTAAATTTGCTAAATCATATTCGTATTGTTTAATTTTATTTTTTGTAGTCATTATATTAGTTAAAATTAAAGCGTCTTTGACATTTTTGGTAATTGTTCCAATGGTATCTCTTTCTGGATCATAAGGGACTACGCCATCAGTACTAATCAAGCCTAAAGTAGGTCTATATCCGACTAAACCGTTTGCTGATGCTGGAAGTCTAACTGATGAATTTGTATCGGTGCCCAAAGCCGCAACTGCAAAATTTAAAGCTACACTTACAGCTGAGCCGCCACTTGATCCATAAGAAGAATATTCTGTATTATAGGCATTTTTTACGGTGCCATAGTCACTTGTTGATGAACTAGCATAAAATGCGTATTTACTCATATTTGATTTAGCTATAATTATTGCGCCGGCGTCTTTTAACTTTTTTATGGCCTCGGCGTCTTTTGTTGGATAATTATCTGATAAGTTTTTTGAACCGTCAGTTGTAGGCATATTCAAAACGTCTATATTGTCTTTTACAATTATTGGTATGCCATGGAGAATTGAACGGACATTACCATTTGCTCGTTCTTCATCTAACTTTTGAGCTTCTGCTAGAGCATTATCATTTACTGTAATTAAAGAGTTATAAGAATCATTATATTTTTCAATTCTTTCTAAGTATATTTTTATTAAATTTTCACTTGTGATAATTTTTTTGTCTAAAGCTTCGCTAATTGCTGTTATGTCCATGTTTGTTATATCTATCGGGGCTTCAGTTAGTGCGAAAACGTTTAAATGAAATAATGCTAAAAAGAGGATAAAAATTTTTTTATACATTTCTAGCCTCTCTTTTTAAATCTCGCTCTTTAATTGTTTGTCTTTTGTCATAAGTGTGTTTTCCTTTACAGACACCTAATAGTACTTTAGCATGATTATTTTTTAAATATACTTCTAAAGGAATTAAAGTATATCCCTGCTTGTTAATGTCATCATTTAAATGTTTAATTTCTATTTTATGTAGTAAAAGTTTTCTTGTTCTTCTTTCATCGTGATTAAAACGGTTGCCTTCGTCATATTTGGCGATATACATATTTATTAAATATACTTCATTGTTTTTAATTTTAGCGTAAGCATCTTTAATATCAGCACTCCCTTTTCTTAGCGATTTTATTTCAGTTCCTTTTAAAGCAATGCCGGCTTCTATTTCTTTTTCAATAAAATAGTTAAATCTCGCTTTGCGGTTTTTGATTTCCATTTTGGTCACTCTCCAATACTATAAAATCAATAGTTCTTGCTTCTTTGCTTGCACCTACTACTTTTACTCTTACAGGAGAACCTAAACGATACATTTTTTTGGTTTTTTGACCTACTAGAGCCATTAGTTCTTCTATGTATGAGTAATAATCCCCTTCTAAAGTATTTGCGTGAACTAGGCCTTCTATCATATTGTCAATTTCAACGAAGAAACCAAAATTTGTAACACCACTGATGTGTCCTTCATATACTTCACCGATATGGCCTTCCATGTATTCAGCCATTTTCATATCATCTACTTCTCTTTCGGCATCTACTGCTGCTTGTTCTCTTGTACTACAATTTTCGGCTAATTCTGGTAGAATGTTTTCATAGTAATTAATAGTTTCAGTGTTTATTTTATTTTCAAAAATGAATGTATGTAACAAACGATGAACTGTTAGGTCGGGGTACCTTCTAATAGGACTGGTAAAATGTGTATAACATTTGCTTCCAAGTCCAAAGTGGCCAATATTTTCTGACGAGTAAACAGCTTTTTGCATACATCTTAAAAGTAGTGATGAAAAGATTGGGAATTCTTTTGTTCCTTTTAACTGATTAAGAATTTTTTGCATGCTTGATGGGTTAACACTGTGGAAGTTTCCAACTAATTTGTAACCACATAATGAAACTAAATGAATAAAATTTTCTACTTTTTCTGGTTTTGGTGTTCCGTGAACACGATAAATTGCGGGAAGATCCATGTTATATAAATGGGAAGCTACTGTTTCATTAGCAGCAATCATAAAGTCTTCTATTAATTTTTCACCGTTTTCTCTATCATATACTTTAACGTCTATGCATTTACCAGTTTCATCACAGATGATTTTTGGCTCGTCTATGGAAAAGTCTATGTAGCCTCTTCTTTCTTTATTTTTTCTTAATATGGCAGAAAGTTTGTTCATAAGTTCTAGTTTCTCCACAAATGGAGCGTACTCTTCATCGTATTTGTTTCTCATTATGACATCATTTACTTTTTTGTAAGTCATTTTTTTAGCAGATTTGATGTAACTTGGAAAAATGTCATACTTTACTACATTGCCTTCGCTGTTTATTTGCATAACGCATGAGATTGTTAGTCTTATTACGCCTTCATTTAGAGAACAAATACCATTTGATAATTTATGAGGTAACATAGGAATAACACTGTAAGCTAGATATGAACTTGTACCTCTTTGATATGCGTCTTTGTCTAGTGGACTATTTTTGGTTACATAATGACTAACGTCTGCTATGTGAACACCTAGAGTGTATAAATCATTTTGATAGTCTATACTGATGGCGTCGTCTATATCCTTTGTATCATCACCATCTATTGTAAAGATTGTTTCATTTGTTAAGTCTCTGCGCCCTTTTAAATCTTTTGGGTCAACTTCATTTGGAATTTCATTTGTTTGGCTGACAGCTTCCTTACTAAAGTCATCAAAAAATCCATATTTGTAAGCAACGGTTTTAATATCTACTCCAGGGTCATCTTTATGACCAATAATGTCTACAACTTTACCTATGTAGTGATTTGGAGATAATTCCTTTACTATATTTACTACTATTTTTGAACCTTCAACACAGTTACTGGTAGTGTGAGGGTCTAATTCTATAAATATTTTTAATTTGTCATTGTCTAGTTTTAAAATTTCTTTGTTATCCTTTATCTGATATTCACCAATTAAATTTTTAGTGTTTCTATTAAGAATTTTAATAACTCTTCCTTCATCTTTTCCTTTATATTTAATAACTTCTACTAGAACTTCATCACCATCAACTGCATTGTTTAAATTTTTGTAATCAATATATAAATCGTCACCTTCTAGTAAAAGAAATCCATTTCCACTACGATTAATACTGATTTTGCCGGCTTTTAAATATTCACAATTTTTTAAATATAAATATTTGCCTTTTTTAGTTAAGTAGATTACATTTTCTTTAATTAATTCATCTAAAGTTTTTTGAAGTGTTTTTAATTCTTCAGCTGTGTGTAAGTTCATTAAATCGTTAATTTGAATTAAGGTTAAAGCATCGTGTTCTTTTTTTAGTTTATCAATAAGTTCTTGTTTCATAACAATCCTCCATTTTTATTTTAACATAATTATTCTTTTAAAAAAATAAAAAGCACCAATTTGGCACTTTATTAACTTATATAAATTATAAATGATATTACAAAGAATGCTAATCCTAATACTAAAGTTAGACGGCTAATTAGTAGTTCTGAGCCTCTTTCTTTTTGATTAGAAAATAATTCGGTATTTCCACCTGAAATTATTTGGCTAGCATCACTTGCTTTATTACTTTGTAACAATACAATTGCAATAAGTAACACTGATATAATTAATAATATAGTTTCCATAAAATCACCTGACAAGTAAGATACTAGCATAATTATTGTGATTTTGCAAGGCTACTTGTTAATTTTTCTTCAATTTAGTTAATTTTAATTTGGAAGTCCGTTTATTAGTAAGTAACGGAATTAAGTCTGAT
>JAUNFS010000005.1:0-9553 GCA_030524925.1 bacterium
AATAGCGATGTAGTGAATTACTTTATTTTAGTAATTGTTTGATATTCTGTATTTTAAAAAAATTTGAGGGACAAAACTAGTGGGCGAGGGATAAAGTAAATTAATTTGTTAAAATATGGACGTGCAGTGGCAACTGCGTCTGTGGATTTTCCGTTTGGAGCAGGAGCAGTTGCCACCAATAAACTCTCTTTTGCGAATGCTTGCATACGCAAAAGTGGTATAAGATAAGAATAAGGAGGAAATAGATTATGGATATTTTATTTGAGAGTGAGAAACAGATAGAGGCTCCTGAGAGGGTACTAGCTACTGTTAGGGTGCGTACTATTAATAAAGAGATTGATGCGTATTTAAATGAGATGCTTGGTTATGCGAAGAGTGGTGATGAGCTTCTTACTAAAAATAATTTTAGTGCTAGAGTTTTAGAAGGCACTGGAATATCTATTAATCCTTATAAATTAATTTTCAAATAAAAGAGTAATATAGGAGATGATTATATGAATAATAAAAAGAAAATATATTTAGTGTTGACTTTGTTTATATCGATAGTATTGATGTTTGGTATTTGGTTTATGTTTGATAATAAGGAAAATACGTTAAATGATGATGATAATAGTAATTATTATATTGCTGCTTTTATAGACGGTGAAGCTAGTACTACTTTTCCTACTACTAAAGATTATATAGCTGATGTTACGTGTAAAAAGGGAAGTGCTGAGGTAAATATAGGTGCTAAAGTTGCTTGGACAGGAACTAAATGGAAGTTATCAGTTGATGATGCTTCTGTAAGTGATGTTGCTTGCAATATTAGATTTGTTACTAAGCCAACTTGGAGTAGTCCAGGAACTGGGACACTACTTGCTGCTATAAAAAAGGACAATACAGTTACAGAAACACTTACTCAGCCAGGAATAGAATCTAGTGCTCATACATTAGATGATGTTCCGGTTCAAACAGCAAGTGTGTCTTCAACATATCAAGCTTATTACATTACTTATGGAACTGGTTGGGAAGCAAATGGTACTAAATTCAATTTAACGGGGACCGCTGTAACAAGCGATACATATGCTAAGTCATATTCTAGTTTAGTTGGTAAATATCTTGTTAATAAACTTGTTTCTGATGCTGGTTCAAGCACTGCTGGAACCATGAAAACAACAACCAATTTAAGTAGTGTTTATTATGTAGTAAGCGCTACACAAAATAGTTTTACTTATAAAGTAGTAAGTTCAAACAAGAATACAACAGAATCATTGCTTGCAAGTACGGAAGACGATTACGGTACCTCGTATTATTTTAGAGGAGCAGTTACAAATAATTTTGTTGAGTATGCTAATATGTGCTGGAGGATAGTAAGAATAACTGGAAATGGTGCAATTAAGTTGGTCTTATATAATTATAATGGATTAACAGATGAAAATAATACGCCATCAAGTAGTACCCCTTGTAATGTAACTGGAAATGATTTAGCTTTTGCAAGATATGAAGGTGATACTTATACATCAGCATTTAATTCATTAAGATGGAATGATAATGCTTCTGTAGGATTTATGTATGGTACTGCTGGTGCTAGTTCTTATGCTGCTGCTCATGCTAATACCAATCCAAGTACGATATTAACTAATTTAAACAAATGGTATACAAATGTGTTATCAAAACAACCTGGATTTAATGATAATCAGTTAGCCGATACAATATGGTGCAATGATAAGAGTGTAGTAACTGATACGACATTTAATCCATTTAATTACACACTCGGCACAAATTATGGTTATGCAAAAAATATAAACTACTATAGTGCATCAAAAAGATTAGTACAAGCATCTTCGGGGAGTGCTGGTGGAACAGGTCCAAGTTTAATATGTCCAAATGATAATAATGGAGGGAAGTTATCTAAGTTTACTGTAAGTGATACAGAATATGGAAATGGAGCATTAAGTGGTTATGCCAAAGTAGGTTTACTTACTGCAGATGAAATAGCATTTGCTGGAAGTGCTTATAAAAAACCAAATTTAACATATTATATATATGGTAATGCTAATGATTATTGGTGGGCTTTGTCTCCGGAAGTCTTTGATGGCCACGGCGCTTTCGTGTGGGGTGTTAGTGGCAACGACCAGGGCTTTGACAGCACCTTCGTTTTCAACGACTACTACTGGATGCGACCCTCTCTATCACTTGTAGCTTCAACTAAAATAATTTCAGGTAGTGGGACTGTTTCAAATCCTTATAGAATAGCGATGCAGTGAATAACTTTATTTTCGTAATTGTTTTTTGTTATTCTGTATTCCAAAAATTTTTGAAAGACAATATTCTAAATATTTGAAAAGTACGAATACTTAGAAATTAAGCCATATGTATTGATTTTACGGTTAGATTTTGGTATAATCTAGTTGTTTTTGAGAGAAAACTCCTATAATCCGCTCATAAATGATGATTGTAGTGAAATATAGTTATAGAAAGGTGATGTTTTATGAATCTAATTGATAAGATTAATAAGAAACAAATTAAACCTGGTGTTCCTGAATTTAGAGTAGGAGATACTGTTAGAGTTGATGTTTGGATTAAAGAAGGAAAAAAAGAAAGAATTCAAGCATTTGAAGGATTAGTTGTTTCTAAAAAAGGTGGTTCTGTTTCTGAAAGATTTACTGTAAGAAAGAAAAGTGGAAGCGTTGGAGTATCTAGAGTTTTTGCTGTAAATAGTCCTGAAATTGACAAAATTACAGTTGTTAAAAAAGGAATGGTACGTAGAGCTAAACTTAACTTCTTAAAGGGTATGAAGAAAGAATACAAAGTTAAAGAAAGAAATTAATTATAAAACCTCGTTTGAGGTTTTTCTTTTTGGCTTTATTTGGTATAATTTTTTTATGGTAGGTGAATTATGAATATAATTGATGTTATTAATAAGAAGAAAAATAAATTAGAGCTTAGTTATGATGAGTTAGCTTTTGCTTTT
The DNA here is from genome assembly GCA_030524925.1 of bacterium. GTDB lineage: Bacteria > Bacillota_I > Bacilli_A > RF39 > UBA660 > CAG-533. Next base: position 2,954 of record JAUNFS010000005.1, read on the forward strand.
AATGGTTATTTGGAAAAACAGATTCCTGATTATCAGATGAGTGCTCTTTTGATGGCGATTACTATTAATGGAATGAGTTATGAGGAAACTATTAATTTAACTGATATTTTTATTAAAAGTGGTGAGGTTTATCATTTTGATAAAGATGTTTGTGATAAACATAGTACTGGTGGTGTAGGAGATACAGTAACTCTTGTGGCGATGCCAATTGTTGCAAGTTTAGGAGTGTGCTGCGCTAAGATGAGTGGTAGAGGTCTTGGGATTACTGGCGGAACTATTGATAAATTAGAAAGTATACCTGGCTTTAGAACTAATTTAACTAAAGAAGAATTTTATGATGTGTTTAATCATACTGGATTAGTGGTAAGTTCACAGACAGATGATTTAGTACCTCTTGATAAGGTTATTTATGCGTTAAGAGATGTAACTGGAACTACTGAAAGTATTCCATTAATTGCTTCTTCAATTATGAGTAAAAAGATAGCATGTGGTGCTAAATATGTAGTAATTGATGTTAAATGTGGTGATGGGGCTTTAGTTAAAACTAGAGATGATGCTGATAAATTATCTTTGTGGCTTCAAAAGATTGGTGAGTCATTTGGGGTAAGTGTTAGATGTTTAGTTACGGATATGAATGAGCCGCTTGGTAACTGTGTTGGGAATGCGATAGAGGTATTAAATGCGATTGATGTTTTAAAAAATAATATAAATTGCAAACTAAGAGATGTTTCAGTAGAAGTAGCTAGTGCAATTATAGAGATGGCTAGAAAAGTAAGCGAAGAAGAAGCAACTAAACTTGTATTAGATGCTATTAGTAGTGGCAAAGCTTTTGATAAGTTTAAAGAGTGGATTAGTTATCAAGGTGGAAATTTAGATGATTTGAAACTTGATGAAAACACAGTTTATATAAAAGCTAAGAAAGATGGTATTATCAAAAAAATAGATGCTTTAAAGGTAGGAAAACTAGCTTCATATTTAGGCGCTGGAAGAAAAAATAAAGAAGATAAAATTGATTATGGTGCTGGAGTTAAGATATTAGTTAGCGATGGTGATATGGTTAAAACTGATCAAGAACTAGCTGTATTATATGTTAAAGATCAAAATATCAAATTAGATGATGAACTTTTAGATATTTTTGAAATTGATGAGACAAATTAATATAAGTCTCTTTTTTTTGATAAGGCTTTATGGTATACTATTTATATGATAGGGGAATAGTTAGTGATGGATAGAAAAGGACAAGCTTTAATTGAATTTATTATTATTTTACCTGTTATAATATATTTACTTATGGTGATTGTAGATTTTTCTAGTATATTAATAAAAAAGAATAGCTTAGAAAGTAAAATGAATGATGTTGTTTCATTATATAAAGATGGTAAGAGTGAAGAGATTAGTACTTATTTAGATGGTATTAGTTATGATGAGGTTACTAGTGATAAATATATTACTTTTAAGTTAAGTACTAAGTATAATTTTATTACGCCGGGACTTAGTTTAGTTACTAAGGGAGATTATAATATTAAGAGTGAAAGAACGGTTTTAAAATGAATAGAAAAGGACAGGCATTAGTTTTATTTATTATTTTTATTCCACTTCTATTTGTTTTATTTGCTTTTGTATATGATAGTTTGATGTATACAATTAATAAGAATAAATATGTTAATTTTAGTAAGGAAATTTTAAAAGATAATTTGGATTATGAAGAAGTAAAAGAATTATATGAAATAAACGGTTATGATACTAGTAAACTAAAATATGATGGACAAAAGCTTTATAATGAGTATGAGTTTGATAGTACATTTGGAAAAATTATTAAGATAGATAAATATAAGATAATCTTTAAAGAGGAGGTGTAAGAATGGCTAGAGGAGTAAGTGCTGCTGTGTTTAGTGCTAAGGGCGGCGTTGGTAAGACTATATTTACGATTAATCTTGCTGGTGTGATGGCAAGGAGCGAAAAAAGAGTTTTAATTATAGATTTAGATTTATATTCTGGTGGGATAGCTTTAGCTCTTGATAGAACTTATAAAAAAGATATTTATAACTTTTGCGATGATTATAATAATAATCGTTATAAAGATTTTGAAGATTATATTGTAAAGTATAATGATTTTATAGATGTTTTACCTTGTCCTACTGATCCAAGAAGAGCGAATAAGATTGATGCTAAGTATTTGAAGATTATCTTGGATAAAGCAGTTTTTAAATATGATTTTGTATTAGTGGATATGAGTCATGCTTTTGATGAGATTAATGTAAATGTTTTAGATATTGTAGATAAAATACTTTTGATGACTACTAATGATCCTCTTGATTTAAAGAATATGAGAAATGTACTTACATTATTTAAAGATAATGAGATTACAAAGTATAAGGTATTGCTTAATGATAGTGTTGCTAATAATAGAGATTATTTTAGTTTTTATGACTTAAAAGTAATTATAGATAATAATGTTGATTATGTAATTAGTAATAAGTTTTATGTTTCAAATATGGATGCTTATGTGTTTGATGGTAAGATATTTAGTTTAGAATGTGAGAAGTTTGATGACTTGAAAGTATTTGAACTAATTATGAAAGATTTGGAGGCAAAAGATGAGTAAGAGTTTAACTGAAAGTTTTGATTTTAAGCCAAAGTATTCTGATGATAGTACTTTAAATGATTATGATGTTTTTAAAGATAAAAAGTTACTTGATAATCTTAGAAAAAAGATAATAGAAGATTTGGTTGATAAAGAAATACCATCAAATATGTCTATGAATGATTTTGTTAATGAAGAGATTGATAGATGTCTTGTTGGTTATGATTTAACTAATTTGGAGCGAAATCATATTTTTGATTTAATTGAGTCTGAGATTAATGGATATGGGCCAATTACTGAACTTTTAAAAGATGATAATGTTACTGAGATTATGGTTAATGGGCCAAGTGAGATATATGCTGAAATAGATGGTAAGATTATTAAAGACACTAGTGTTTCTTTTATTAATGATAGGCACATTGAAAGAACTATTCAAAGATTAATTCAACCACTTGGTAGGACAATAGATAGTACTAATCCGATGGTTGATTCACGTTTAAGTGATGGCTCTAGAATTAATGCGGTGTTGCCACCGTTATCAGTTAATGGACCAATTATTACAATACGTAAGTTTAAAAGGAATATGACTAGTATTGATGATTTACTTAGAGTAGGAACTATGACTACTTTAATGGCTAAGTTTTTGGATGCTGCTGTTAGAGGAAAGCTTAATATTATTGTTTGTGGTGGTACTGGTTCAGGAAAGACAACACTTTTAAATATTTTAAGCAGTTTTATAGATGATAATGAAAGAATTATTACAATTGAAGATGCTGCGGAACTTAAGTTAGGCCAAGAACATGTTATTAGTTTAGAGACTAGAAATTCTAATTATAGTGCTGGTAATGTTATTACAATTAGAGATTTGGTTATTAATGCGCTTAGAATGAGACCTGATAGAATTATAGTTGGTGAGTGCCGTGGTAAGGAAGCTTTTGATATGTTACAAGCAATGAATACAGGACATGATGGATCACTTACGACTTTACATGCTAATAGTCCGGTAGATGCTTTAAATAGGTTAGAGACTCTTGTTTTGATGAGTGGCATTGATATTCCAATCAAAGCTGTAAGAGAGTATATTGAAAATGCGATAAATTTAGTTATTAACATTCAAAGAATGCATGATGGTAAAAGAAAAATAACTTCTATTTGTGAAGTTGATGGTTTTGATGGTGATATGATTAATTTAAGACCAATATTTGAATTTGTACAAAAAGGTTTAACTTCTAGTGGTGAAGATAATGGGGAGTTTGTATTTAAAAAAGGTAAATTTGCTGTGTTAAAACTTTTAGAGTCTAGAGGTATTGATATAAGTTTATTTAAGTAGAAAGGAGTACTTATGGGTAAAATAGTAATTAGTTATGCTTTGTTTGTAGCTGTTATTGTAATTATTTTAACTATTGTTATTTATGAGATTTTTAAGATTAAAAGAACAATTAAATATGCTAGTAGAATAGATAAGTTTACTTTAAAGTTACCGGATCAAAAACAAAGTAGTGTGTTTGATGATATTTTTGCTAGTTTTGATAAGTTTATTAGTAAATTAAGTACTATTTTATCTAAAAGTAGTTATTTTCAAAAAAGAAGTGTTAAGTATAGCAAGTATCAAGTAAATGGTAGTGATAATTTATTTGGATATCAAATATTTGCTAGTAAGTTTATAATTGGTTTTCTATGTTTTATTTTATATTTTTTGGTAGCAGCTGGTAATAAAGATTTTGAATTTGGTTTAGGGCTTATATGGATGATACTTGGGTATTTTGTATTAGATATAATTTTAGCTATTTATTATAACTGGAGAGTAAAGCATATAGAGGAAGATTTACTTAAAGCAGTTATTATTATGAATAATGCCTTTAAGTCAGGAATGAATATAGCTAATGCGATTAATGCAATTGTTAGAGATATGAAAGGGCCAGTTAGGGAAGAGTTTATTAAAATACATACGGATTTAAAGTATGGACTTGAGTTAAATGATGCTTTTTCTAGATTTTATAGTAGAGTAAAGATTAGTGATGCTGAGTATATAACTAGTAGTCTTAGTATTTTAAATGTGACTGGTGGTAATGTAACTTACATATTTTCAAATATAGAGGATGCTTTAACTAATAAGAAAAGATTAAAAGATGAATTTAAGGCGATGACTGGGGCCTCTTTACTCGTTTATAGAATATTGTTGTTTATGCCTTTTATTTTGATTTTACTGATATTATTGTTAAATAAGAGTTATTTTGAGCCATTATTTGAAAGTGTGTTTGGTTATTTAATTATGGCTATGACACTTCTTTTGTATATTCTTTATATATTTATTGTTAAAAAGATTATGAAGGTGAATGTATGATAGAAGTAGTTAAGAAGTTGTTTTCTACAAAATTGGTAGAAAGATTTAAAAAGAAAAGTAAGCTACTTGGTGTTAAGAATAAAGTTAGTTATGAAAGTGTTTTAGTTCTTTATTTCTTTGTTGTAATGGGTAGTGCTTTATTATCAATATTATTATTTTATAAGAAATTATATTTGATTATTTTGGTACCAGCTTTTGTGAGTTTCGCTTTTGAGTATTTATATTTTGATGTAAGGATTAATAGTAGAAAAGACAGGTTAAATAAAGATGCTTTGTTTTTCTTTCAGATTCTTAGCTTAGCACTTACTTCAGGTAATAATTTAAAAGGAGCGATAGAACTTACTACAAGTTCTAGTAATAGTGAACTTTCTTTGGAGTTTAAAAAGGTTATTAGTGATATAAATGTGGGTAGTACGTTAGATGAGGCTTTAAATGATTTAAGAGAAAGAATTCCTAGTGATGTTATTAATAATATTATTTTAAATTTAACGGAAGCTAATATTTATGGCAGTAATATGATTGAGAGTTTAAATACTCAGCTAAAATATTTAAATGATAAGTTATTATTAGATGTTAGAAGAAGAATTAATCAGATGCCAATTAAAATCAGTATAGTTAGTGTTCTTTTATTTATTCCGATAGTTTTATTGATTATACTTGGACCACTTGTACTAAAATTAATTGCGTCATAAACATGTTTCGTTATGAAATGTGTTTTTTTAATTTATAATATTAGTTTTTTGATTTTTGTTAGTTTGTTTTATTTATGGTAAGCCATAAGATTTTTTAGTGAATTTTAAATTAATAAGGAATTGCTTTAAACTGTTTATTTATGCGACTTTGCAAAGATTTTAATCTGATTTTAAAAGTTTGCTAGGCACTAAAAATTTACTATTGCGTAGCTTGATTTTATATGTTAATGTAACTCTTTGAAGAGCACTAGGTTAGACTTCTCCTCTTACTATTAAGAATGAAAGAGGGGTGATGAACAGATGAAAACCATTAAAGAAATTTTACAGTTAATTATCATCTTAGTAGTCTTTTTAATTATTTTAAAATTTATTTAAGATAAAAAGAAAAAGTCAAAACATCCTGTGTGAGTTTGACTTTTTCATACAACAAAATGGAGAAGTCTAACCATCAGGGGGTTAGTGTTCTTCCTCAATAAAATTATACAACAAAAAATATGTTTTATTCAAGTTTTTTAATATAAATTTTAACTTCAAATGCTAATTTTAAAGTTTTGATTGAAGTTAGATATTTAGAGAGTTTAAGTACTATTTTCTATTAGATCAAATGGTGAGTAAAATTGTTTAGAAGTCGTTATTTAAGCCATTTTGCCAAGGTTTTAATCCATTTTTAAAAGTCTGATAGGGCGTGAAAATTTACTCTTGCACAGTCTAATTATATATGTTAATGTAACTCTTTGAAGAGCACTAGGTTAGACTTCTCCTCTTAAATTTTCAAAGAATGAAAGAGGGGTGATGAACAGATGAAAACCATTAAAGAAATAATTCAGTTAATAATCATCTTAGTAGTCTTTTTAATTATTTTAAAACTAATTTAAGATAAAAAGAAAAAGTCAAAACATCCTGCGTGAGTTTGACTTTTTCAAATAACAAAATGGAGAAGTCTAACCATCAGGGGGTTAGTGTTCTTCCTCAATAAAATT
>JAUNFS010000005.1:9653-45957 GCA_030524925.1 bacterium
AAATGGAGAAGTCTAACCATCAGGGGGTTAGTGTTCTTCCTCAATAAAATTATACTACAATATAATGATTTTAATCAAGAATAAATAGTGTTAAGTATAATAGATAATTAATTGATATTTAACTAGTAATTTGATATGATTATTCTAGGTGACTGATAGTGAAGAAAACTCTTAAGAAGATGGATAAAACTTTACTTATACTAATGATTGTATATACTATCTTAGGATTAGTTATGATTTTTAGTGCTTCATCAATAACAGCAGTTTTATATAATCATTTATCAGAGTCTCATTACTTTAAAAAACAATTGTTAGTTGTTATAGTTACTTGGCTTCTCGGAATATTTTTCTTTTTAAGATTTCCAACTAAAAAATACAAGAATTTAGCTCCAATTGGTATGATTGGTATTTTAGCAGCATTAATTTTATTAATTCCTTATGGACAAATTACAAATAGTGCAAAGAGTTGGTATAATTTGGGTTTCTATAATTTTCAGCCGTCAGAGTTTTTTAAACCTATAATAGTGGTATATCTAGGTGTATATTTTGATAAAATTGTTAAGAGAAGAGACTTCTCTACCATTAAGATTTTGTTTCCATTTATATTAATAATTATAGGATTTTTATTTGTAGCATTACAGCCTGATTATGGAACTGCTTTTATAATAGCGGGAATTGCTGGAGTCATTTTTTTAATGTTACCGATTAATACCAAGAAGATGAAAAATACTAAACTTTTATGTGTTGGTGCTGGTGTGATAGGATTAATTGTAATGTTTACAATGACTTTAAATGCTGAGCAAGCTAGTCGTATGAATTTTAAAGCTCCATGCACTAGGTATTCGGAAAAGACAGGATATCAAGTATGTAATGGAATGATTGCAATATCTAATGGTGGGTTGTTTGGCGTTGGACTTGGTAATTCTACTCAAAAATATTTATATTTACCAGAAGCACATACTGACTTTATTTTTCCAATTGTTTGTGAAGAATTAGGTGCTATTGTTGGAGCAATAATTATTCTTGGCTATTTAGTTATGCTTATTAGACTGTTACAAATTGCTAGAAAATCAACTAGTGTAAGAGGATATATAATTGCGTATGGAACTTTTGCGTTTATTCTTTTACATTTACTAGTTAACTTTATGGGAATACTTGCTCTTATTCCACTTACTGGCGTACCAGTACCATTTTTATCATACGGTGGATCATTTTACTTATGTTTAGTATCACTTTTATTTGTATGTCAAAGAGTAGCAATAGAAACAAGTGAAAATAAAACAAAAGAATTTATAAGAAACATTTAAGATAAATTAAGCTTATTAAAATAAATAATATTAAGTGAATTATTCTAGATTTATAAAAAAGAGAATAGTTTAGTTTATCGTTAATAAATATACTTTTTATTTGAGTGATAATAGATAAACCACCAAAGCTAAGCATGATACTGATAAATATTAAATTATATTTTAAAGTAAAGTCATAATTTTTTAGTGAAGTAATACCGTTGGTGATTTCAAAGATGCCACTTATTAATGGATGTTTTATAGGAATTAAACTAATTAAAGCAATAAATATGATAATAGATCCTAAAATAAGCATAGATACATTTAAAGCTTTGTTAATGCTTTCAACTAGTGAAAATTTTTGAGGTTCTAGTTTAATTATAGGTGTATAGTTTATTTTATTATTTCTGTTAATTATACCAATAATAATATTAATTAAAATGTTTGTTACTATTAAATAAATACCGATTTTAACTGGTAAAAAAGATGAAATATTTAAAATTAAGATGGGATTATAAAGATAAGTCATTGCTAGAAGTTTTTCGGCTTCTTTTTTTTCTATATATTGATGAGATAATAAATCTTTGATATATTTAGCGTTAGTAGGAGAACCACTTAAAGCACTTAATAAAAAAACATAAGATGATTGTTTAGATAATTTAAATATTTTAGAAAATGGTTTACCGATAGTATTACTAATAACATTAATAATACTAGTACTTAGTGCAAAGTCACTTAAAATCATTAATGGAAAGACTGATGGAAAGACGGAATTTTTCCAAAGTTTGATTCCCTCTAGGATTGCATAAGTAACTTTTGGTCTATTTATAATAATTAGTGTTAAAAATAGTAAAAACAGTGTATTTTTTAGAAAATTCTTCATAATTTCACCTTAGTTTTGATATAATTTAGAAAGAGGAGAAGCAAATGATTAATAAATTTTATGCAGAAGTAAAAAAATATATTAAAGAGAATTATAAGTTTTTGATTTGTCTTATTTTGATAATAGTTGTATTTAATATAGATACAGGTTATAGTATCTATAAGCCAGGTGGGACAATAAATACTAGTGAAAGGGTTACTGGTTTGTATGAGCATGAAGGTTCATTTAATATGGCTTATGTTGGTTTTATGGAAGGAAAACTGCCTTTTTATTTAATCGGAAAGCTTATTCCTCAATGGGAATTAATTGAAAATAAAAAGATTAAGGCAGATAACGAAACAATGGATGATTCTTTAACTAGGGATCATTTAGATTATAATAATGCGATTAGTAATGCTAAGATTATTGCTTATAAATATGCTAATATTCCGTATAAAGTAGTAAAAGATAACTATTATGTTTATTATTTAGCAGAGGAGTATAATGGTTCATTAAACGTTGGTGATAAAATAATTAGTTATGATGGAATTAATTTTGAAGGTTTTGATGAATTTAAAAATTATATTAAGATTAAAGATATTGATGATGAGGTTTTGATTGTTTATGAAAGAGATGGCAAACTTTATGATAGTACTAGTAAGGTTTATGAAGAAGATGGAGAAAAGTATTTAGGTATTTCAATAATTAATGAAGAAGAAGTTACTAGTGATATTAAACTTACTATTAAAACAAAAGACAGTGAAGCAGGACCTAGTGGAGGACTAATAATGGCTTTATCAATGTATAACTCTCTTGTAAAAGATGATATTACTAAGGGTAAAAAGATTGTTGGTACAGGAACTATTGATGCTGAAGGAAATGTTGGTAAAATAGGTAGTGTTACCTATAAACTGGCATCTGCTGAAAAAGCTAAAGCTGATTTGTTTATTTGTCCTAATAGTAATTTGAAAGAAGCATCAGAGTATGCTAAAGAAAAGAATTTAAAAATAGAAATAAAAGGAGTTAGTACTTTTGAAGAAGCTTTAAATTTTTTAAATGAATGGGGGAATTAGTTTTGAAATTAATAGATATTGATGCTTGTGGTAGTATTTTTAAAAAAGTTAAAATGAGTGAGTATAAGATAGTTAGTTTAACTGATGGTACTGGACCTTTTTATAAGTTAGATACATCTGATGTTTTGAGTAGACCACACAGGAATATTTATTTAAAGATAGGGACGGGTTTATATATTTATACAGAAAATGAAGAACTACTTGATGAAGCTAGAAGCTGGGTTACAGATATTGAGGAAGTAGAAGATGGGGAGTATGCAATTACTCATAAAGATTATTTTATTTTTAGAGACAGTTTTATAGATAGAAGTGTTAGTGATAGATATAAAAAGATTCTTAGAGATATAACTAAGTATAGTAAACCAGTTTATACGTTAGATGATAATAATATAGTGGGTTCTTTAAGTGAAGCTAAAGATAGTAATCAAAGATATGAGCTTGGGTATTTAATTCCTAGATATAAAATAGAAGAGTTACTTGATAATGGAGTAGATAATATGCCTTTTAAAGAGGATATAGATGTATATACATTAACGGTAAATGGGTTTGTTAAAAGAAGTGTAGTGGATGCTTTAGATATTCCTAGAACAGTTATTAAAAGTGAAAAAAGTGATTATAAGAAAGCTAAAAAAATGGGATTATTTTATAGATTTAATCCGCTTGAAAAAAGGCCAGTATTTTTAGATAATGCTTCGCAAGTTGAGTTTGAGCCAGTTAATATGACTAGTGATGGTTTAGTTATTTATAAGAAGAGTATTAAAATAGTTCAAAATATGCATAAGGCAGAGTATTTTGATGCGATGATGGATAATAATAATTTTGCCGGTTTAGAGGTAGATGAAAGTGCTATGCCTAAAGAGATTTACGATATTTTAGTAAGATTGTATGGCTCTAATGATAAGAATATTGTTGGGGTGTTTGATAAGCTTGTTAAAGATATATTTTTAACTTATGATAAACCAAGTAAGGAGTTTGTTAATTTATGTAAGAAATGCGGACTAGATCCAAATTTAGGTTATCAAAATTTGTATCAAATATTTGGAGTGGTTTCTCCATCACTTGGGTTTGATGAAGAAAGTTATATTAGGCTTAAAGATTTAGTAGATTCTTTAGAAGAGTTTGATGAATATCCGGCTGAAAAGAATAAAAATTTATATACTAGACAAAATGAAAAGGAAAGAGAAAAAGATATTACAGTTCAAGGATTGTAGTATTTTTTTATTGTTGATTTAAAGTTTTACTTATTGTAAAATATTGATAGAAGATAGGGTGAGTCTTTAATGAATGACAATAATGAAAAGAAGATAAAAATATATGTTGCTTTGCTAATAACTGTTATTTGTGTAATTGGGGTATCTTATGCTTGGTTTAGATTATATTTATCACAAAGTGAAAATAATAAGATTACAGCTAGAACTTGTTTTGATGTAAGTTTTACAGAAAATACTGATAAAATTTCATTAGTAGATGCGGTACCTGAGGATGATAGCGATGGTCTTAGAGAAAAGCCATTTACATTTACACTAAAGAATAATTGTGAAGGTTATGTTAAAGCATATATTACAATAGATAGTGCTTATAGAACTAGTACAAGTTCTTCTTATTTAAAAGATAATCAAGTAAAGGTTAACGTATCACCTAAGGGAACAGTTGTTAGTAATGGTATGCTTTTAACTGCTGGTGAACTTATGGAAATAGATAATAATAACAAGGGATATGTTATTAATGTTACGGGGTTAGAATCAAATGAAGAAAAATCTTTTGATTTAAGACTTTGGATGGATGGTGCAGTAACCCAAAGTGATGGTTTAAATAAAACTTGGGAAGGAAGCGTAGTAGTTAGCGCTGTTGCAGAAAATCATGCAACATGGACTAATCCTGGAGAAGGAACGTTACTTGCTGCTATAAAAAAGGATAATACTGTTACTATACCTATAACGATTCCTGGAACAGACGTTTCATCAGATAATGAAGCAATTTTAGCAAGCACAACAGATGATTATGGAACATCTTATTATTTTAGGGGTGCAGTTACTAATAACTTTGTTGAATATGCTAATATGTGCTGGCGAATCGTAAGAGTAACAGGCGATGGATCAATAAAGCTAGTTTTGTATAATTATAATGGATTAACTAGTACTAATAATACACCAGCAAGTAGTACACCTTGTAATGTAACTGGTGATACTTATGCTTATGCAAGATATGATGGGGATACTTATTATTCAGAGTTTAATTCAGGTAAATATGATAATGCTTATGTAGGATTTATGTATGGTGCAGCAAGCACAAGTAGTTATGTGGAAGCACATGCTAATACTAATGCAAGTACAATATTAATTAATTTAAATAAATGGTATACAAATGTGCTTTCTAAGCAAGCTAATTTTAGTGATAGTCAGTTAGCAGATACAATATGGTGTAATGATAAGAGTGTGGTAACTGATGCTACGTTTAATCCTGAGAGATGGACTTTAGGTACAAATTATGGTTATGCAAAAAATAAAAATTATTATGGAGCTGCAAAGAGACTCGTACAAGCATCTTCATTTAGTGCTGGTGGAACAGGGCCTAGTTTAATATGTCCAAATGATAATAATGGTGGAAAGTTGTCTAAGTTCACTGTAAGTGATACAACTAACGGTAATGGAGCATTAAGTGGCTATGCCAAAGTAGGTTTACTTACTGCAGATGAAATAGCATTCGCTGGTGGAACAGCAGTTACTACAAATTCAACATATTATATAAAAGGGAATGCTAATTCAGACCATTGGTGGGCTTTGTCTCCGAACGGCTTTAGTGGTCTCGCTCGCGTTTGGTTTGTTAATGGCAGCAGCGGCAGCCTTGACTACAGCGTTGGCAACGGCCGCGGCGTTCGGCCTTCTCTATCACTTGTATCAAATATTAAAATTTCTTCAGGAACAGGAACAGGAACAGCTACAAATCCTTACAAAATTGCGTTTTAAAGGCCATTTAGGTCTTTTTTATTTGGGAGAATTTGTGTTAAAATATTTAAAGGTGTTTTTATGAAAAGAGAAGATGTTAATTATGATGATTTAAGTCCAATGATGAAACAGTATATGGATATTAAAAAGGATCATTTGGATGAGTTACTTTTTTATCGTATTGGAGATTTCTACGAGTTATTTTTTGAGGATGCTTTAAATGCTTCACATGATTTAGAGCTTACTTTAACTGGTAAAAATGCTGGGCTTAAGGAAAGAGTACCAATGTGCGGAGTACCTCATCATGCTGTAAAGGGTTATATAGAAAAAGCAATTAGTAAGGGATATAAAGTTGCTATTTGCGAGCAGGTTGAAGATCCTAGGTTTACTAAAGGTATGGTTAAAAGAGAGGTAATTAACGTTGTTTCTAAAGGAACTTTAGTAGATTTAGATTTTTTAAATGGATATGATTTTAATTTTCTTGGTAGTATTTTAGATTTAAAGTATGCTTATTTGATTACTTATGTTGATATTAGTACTGGTAGTATATATGGTGAGTATGTTACTTATGATGATAATAGTTTAATTAGTAGGGTGCTTAATTTAAATTTAAAAGAGATAATACTTTTAAGTGATTTTAATTTGGAACTACTTAATATATTTAAGAATACTTATGGAATTAATATAACGATTTCTGATAAGTATTATGATAAAGAGTTAGAGGTTACTCGTAATGTTACTGATGAAAATGTTAAAATGGGAGTTAATCATTTACTTTATTATTTAATTGTTAAAGAACTTAAAGATGTTACGCATTTGAGTGATGTTGTTGTTATTGATAATAATGCTTATTTAAAGATGGATGTTCATACGGTTAGAAATTTAGAGATTTTTGAGACTTTAAGACTTAAGGAAAGACAGTATAGTTTAATATGGCTTCTTGATAAGTGTAAAACTAGTATGGGATCTAGAACTTTAAAGAGCTGGTTGATGAATCCGTTAAAGAGTGAGAAACTAATTAATGATAGACTAGATATTATTGATAAATTAAATAGTGAGTTTATTGATAGAGAAGAGTTAAGTAAGTGTCTTTATGAAATTTATGATTTAGAAAGATTATGTGGTAAGGTTATTTGTGGTTCTTTTAATGCGAGAGATGCTTTACAGATTATGAGGAGTTTAAAGTATATTCCAAAGGTCAGAGAGCTTGTTAGTAAACTTGGTATTAGTATAAGTGTAAATGATCATAGTGAGCTTTATGAACTGTTATTTAATGGTTTATATGAAGAGCCACCAGTAACTTTAAAAGATGGCTATTTGATTAAGGATGGCTTTAATAGTGAACTAGATGAGCTTAAGAAAATTAGAGCTGGTGGTAAAGATTTTATTTCTAAGATGGAGGAAGAACTTAAAAGAGAAAGTGGTATTTCTAATTTAAAGGTTGGTTATAATAAAGTTTTTGGTTATTATATTGAGGTTAGTAAGGGTAATACTTCTAAGGTTAAAGATGAGTTTGGTTGGATTAGAAAGCAGACTTTAACTACTGGAGAGAGATATATATCCCCGCTTTTAAAGGAAAAGGAAGCTCTTGTTTTAAATGCTGAAGAAAGAATTATTGATTTAGAGTATGAACTTTTTAATCAGTTAAAAGATGAGATTAAGAAAGAAGTTCCTAAACTTAAGAAGACTGCTATTAATTTAGGATGCTTAGATGCTTTAGTTAGTTTGTCTGTGGTTTCTGAGGAGCAAGGCTTTGTTAGACCTACATTTAATAGTGAAGATAGTGTTGAAATAATAGAAGGGTTTCATCCAGTTATTAATGCGATTAGTAAAAGTGGTTATGTAAAAAATGATTGTGTGATGGATAAGAATACTAATACACTTTTGATTACAGGTCCTAATATGAGTGGTAAGAGTACTTATATGAGACAGTTAGCAATTATTGTAGTGCTTGCCCAAATTGGTTCTTTTGTGCCTGCTAAGAAAGCGAGTTTACCGATTTTTGATGCTATTTATACCCGCATTGGCGCTAGTGATGATTTAGTTAGTGGTGAGTCAACGTTTATGGTTGAGATGAAGGAAGCTAGAAATGCGATAGTAAATGCGACTAGTAAAAGTTTAATTTTATTTGATGAACTTGGAAGAGGTACGTCTACGTTTGATGGAATGAGTTTAGCTCAGTCTATTTTGGAGTATATTAATAAGCATATTAAGTGTAAGACTTTATTTAGTACTCATTATCATGAACTTACTAGTATGGAAGATGAGTTTGAGGGAATTAAGAATAAGCATGTAACAGCCTCTTTAGATAATGGTAAGTTAGTGTTTTTACATAAGATTAAAGATGGAGCAACTGATAAGAGTTATGGTGTGCATGTTGCAGCACTTGCTAGTATGCCAGAAGAGGTTATTGATAGAGCAAATGTTATTCTTTCAGGATATGAAAATAGAGGTGCTGGTGAAAGAAAACAAACCATTTCACAAATAGCGTTTGATTTAGATAAAAAAGATGAGTTAAGGGATGCGCTTAAAGAGATTGATCCTTTAAAATTAACTCCAATAGATGCGCTTATTAAGTTAAATGAACTTAAAGAGTTAGCTAAGAAATAGTTAAAATATGTATATCAAAATGATTAAAAAATGTATATCAAATACGTTAAAATTTGTATATTAAATTGTTTATTATTTGTTTATATGGTAGAATTATTAAAAGAAAAGTACATAAAAAGTAATTTGTAAGTTGATGAATTATTTATTTAAATTTACGGGAAGGAAGTATTTTATGTTAAGTAGAAGTGAATTAAGAGAGAAAGCGATGACGATTATTTATCAGATTTCATTATATAAAAAAAATAAGATGGAGTTTGATGTTGATAGTGTTATTAAAGAGAATCTAGAAGTAGATAATGAGTTTGTTAAAGATTTAGTTTATGGAGTAATTACTAGTTATGATGAACTTGGAGAGCTTGCTAATAAATATTTAAAAAACTGGACAATAGATAGATTAGATATGACAGGAGCGTCTATTTTAAGAATTGCTTTATATGAAATTAAGTATATGGACACACCAGATGTTGTAGTTATAAATGAAGCAGTAGAACTTGCTAAAAAATATAGTGATGATGATGTTAAGAATATGATTAATGCGGTTTTAGATAAGGTAATAAATGATTAATGGAGAAAAGGTATATTACAGTATCAACTTTAAATAGATATTTAAAGAATAAGTTTGATACTGACCCTAATATTCAAAGAGTTAGTATTAAGGGAGAAATATCAAATTTTAAAGGACATACTAGAGGACATTTATATTTTACTTTGAAAGATGAAGAAGGAAGAATAAATGCGGTGATGTTTTCTTTTAATGCTATTAAGCTAACTTTTGTGCCTGAAGATGGAATGAAAGTTCTTGTTACAGGAAGGGTTTCTGTTTATCCAGTTACTGGGTCATATCAGATTTATGTTGAAGAGATGGAATGTGATGGGCTTGGTAATTTATATTTAAAGTATGAAGAATTAAAAAAAGAACTTGCTAAAAAAGGATTATTTGATGCTGAACATAAGAAAAAGATACCAAAGTATCCTTCTAAGATTGGCGTAGTTACAGCACCTACGGGAGCAGCTATTAAAGATATTCTTAGTACAATTAAAAGAAGATTTCCAATTGCAAGTACGATACTTTTTCCTTGTTTAGTTCAAGGAGAACTTGCTAAAGATGATATTGTTAGAGCCATAGGTGAAGCCGAAAAATATGATTTAGATGTTTTGATTGTTGGTAGAGGCGGTGGTTCTATTGAGGATTTGTGGGCATTTAATGAAGAGTGCGTTGCTAATGCAATATATAACTGCTCAATTCCCGTAATAAGTGCAGTTGGTCATGAGATTGACTTTACGATTGCTGATTTTGTAGCGGATTTAAGAGCACCAACACCAACGGGAGCAGCTGAGATGGCTGTACCTAATTTAAGTGATTTAATAACTTATTTAGAACAAATTAAGATTAGAAGTACCAAGAGTATTACTAATAAGTTAGAAATATTTAATAATAGATTAAATGATATTAAGAGTAGTTATGTGCTTAGAAATCCATTAGCTGTTTATGAGATTAAAGAGCAGAAATTATCTAGTATTATTACTAATTTAAATAATTTAATTAAGAATAAGTTATTAGTTAGTAAGACTAAGTATAATCATATAATTAGTTCTTACATATTAAATAATCCTGAGGATTTGTTTAAGAAAGATGAACATGCTTATAAGCTTTTAATAAATAAATTAGAACTTTTAAATCCAGTTAGTATACTATCTAAGGGATATAGTATTGTAAAAATGGGTGATAAAGTAATTAAGAGTGAAAAGGATGTTAAAAATAAAGATATAGTAAATATTAAACTTTTTGATGGAGAGTTTAGTGCTGAGGTTAGAAAGTGAGTAAGTTATGAAAGATAAAAAATTTGAAGATTTAATGGTTGATTTAGAAAAACTTGTTAAAGAATTAGAAAGTGGAGATGCTGATTTAGATACATCTATAAAAAAGTATAGTGAAGCAATGAAGCTTGCTAAAGAGTGCGGAGATAAATTAAATAATGCAACAGAAGCTGTTAATAAGATATTAAGTGAAAATGGATCACTAGAAGATTTTAAAATTGATGAGAGCTCTAACTAGGGCTTTTTTTAGTGGATTTTGGCTCATCAGTTGATTTTTTTGCGGTAATAGTTTATTATAGAAATGCACCTTTGAAAGGGGTATGATTATTTTGAATAATAAAATTGATAGATTATTAGAGTATATTGTTAAAGGAGAGACTATTACACTTGAACTTTTAAAAAAGTGTGGATTTCGTGATGAAGATATAGAGTATTTATTAGAAAGTGGATATCTTGGCTATAGAAATGATGTTTATTATTTAAAAGATGTTAATGATTTACTTTATTTAGGAACTTGCTATGCTAGTAAAAGAGTAGATGGTGTAGCAATAATGATATTTGAAAAATGTTTAGAATTTTGTCCTAGTAATGTAGAAGCAAGAAAAAGATTGATTACTAGATATTTATTTCTTGGCGAGTATAGAAAAGCAAAGACAGAGTTTGCAGTATTAAAAAGTTATGATGAGTCTATGACATTAAATGATTATAGATTAGGCTTAATGATTTTTGATTATATTTTAAATACTAGACAATGTGATTTTTCTATTGAAGATATAGCATTTAATGGAGTACCAAATACTGATATATTTGTATCTAATCAAGTTATGAGAACCAATGTATTACAAATGAGATTTCCAACGGCTTTAGCAGCTGCTAATGATATTTATTTTGATGAGGTTTTTGATGTGGCTGATAAAACTTATTATAACATTTTTAAAACTTTACTTTCTTCTGCGACAACAATTTATTATGAAAATAGACGCAAAATTAATAATTTTTTAAGTGAAGGAAAGTTTAATGAAGCAAGAGTATTTTTAAAGGCGTATGCCGTTAATGGTAATGTTTCTCGTAAGGATTCATATTTATTATTACTTTTAGAAAGATTAAATGATATTAAAAGTGGTAAAGAGGTTAAAGTTAATTCTAAGGGAACTTATAAGAATATTTTTGATGCAATTTTAAGTAATGATTTTTACGAAGCTAGAAGAATTAATAATGCTCATTTATATATGGATAATGGAGATGGTATGGGGCTTGTATTAGATGAAATAATTTCGTTAATTGAAAGTAAAGAACAGGATAAACCTATTTATAAAGAAATTAGAGTAAGGCTTACAAAAGCAAATAAGAGAGAGTTTATTCCATATTTACTTGATTTAGCGAGAGTGTCAGAGGCAGAGTATGATAGGGGTTATAGTAAAGTTAAATTTGCTTTAGGCCTTATTGAAGCTGGAGCAGAGTCATTTTCTTTAAATAGTTATATTGATAAATTTTATGAGTGTTTAGGTAGTAAAGATTTAAATAAAGCAAATCTTTATAAAAATGTGATTATTTCTTTAGCACCAGCTTTAGGAAAAGACATAGATTCGCTTGCACTTAATCAAGCACTTAATACTGTAGCACTTAGAAAGCCAGAAGAGTTTACTGTTTAGTAAACTTTTTTTGGTAAATATTGGTTTGTGTTTTTAGTGTATATTTAGCCATAATAATAATGGTGAATGATATGAAAAAGAAGGTTATTTTACTTTTATTAATGATTTTTCCTTTTAATGTATTTGCTTATTCCGATTATATAATACCTGGAGGAAAAAGTATTGGTATTGATATAAAAAATGATGGGGTTGTGGTTACTGGTTTCTATCGGTTAAAGAATGGGGTTAATAAGAATAATTTAAAAGTTGGCGATATTATAAAGAAAGTAAATGATATATCTATAGAGTCAATAGATGATTTAATTAATACAGTTTCTACTGAGGTTAAAGATAATATGGTTAATTTTACTATTAAAAGAAATGGTAAGTTAGAGGTTATCCCTTTTGAGATGGTTTATGAAAATGATAATTATAAGACTGGATTGTATGTTAAAGATGGTGTTTCAGGAATTGGGACTTTATCTTATATTGATCCAGAAAGTAAGATATTTGGGGCTTTAGGGCATGAGATAATTATTGGTGATACTGGAGCTTTAGTTGAGGTAAAAAGTGGTACTATTTTTAAAAGTAGTGTTACTAGTATAGATAAAAGTATAAAAGGAGTGCCTGGAACTAAGAATGCAAAGTTTTATTCTAAGAATGTTTATGGTAATGTAGTTAAGAATACTAATAAAGGAATTTATGGTACTTATAGTGATGATATTACCAATATGGAAACTTTAAAAGTTGGTAAGTTTGATGATATCAAGTTAGGTACTGCTTATATTTATACAGTTATAAGTGATAATGAAATAAAGAAATATGAAATAGATATTGATGATAAAAAAGCTGGTAGTATTAAGAATTTACACTTTAAAATAGTTAGTGAAGAACTAATTAATAAAACTGGTGGTATTGTTCAAGGAATGAGTGGAAGCCCTATTGTACAAAATGATATGATTATTGGAGCAGTAACTCATGTAATTGTTGATAATCCAGTTACAGGATATGGGATACTTATTACAAATATGTTAGAAGAAGGAGAGCGTTAGGCTCTTTTTGTATGAAAAAAATCCATTATATGGATGGATTTTTTTGAAAATACTAATCTACCAGTTTATTAATAGCTTCTTTTATATTTGTAGATATTGCTTGTGCTCCACAGTTACAATTACAAGTGCCGCAGTTGCATGTTGAACTAGTAGTTATATTGTTTCTGTATTTTCTTTTAGATTTTTCTGGTTTAATCATAAATACCTCCTAAATTAATTATAAGCTAATATTATAAAAATTGCAAAGTAGATTTATTTTGTGTATAATATTTTTTGAGGTTGATTCTATGAAAAAGAAGACTGATTATTTTAAAGATTTTATTTTTAATAATAATATTTTTATTTGTCCACTGTGTAAAGAAAACTTAGAATTTTTTGGACAAACTTTCAGATGTAAAAACAATCATACTTTTGATTTATCTTCTAAAGGAACTGTAAATTTAATAAAAACAAAAAATTACAAGAGTAGTGAATTATATAATAAAGACTTGTTTTCAAATCGTCGTTTATTTATTTTAAGTAATTTTTATAATGATATTTATCAAAAAATATGTGAAATAATACCAAAATCTGAGAATGCTTATGTTATGTTAGACGTTGGATGCGGTGAAGCTAGTCATTCTATTAATATATTAAATAAAATGCGTTCGCCTTATTTATATTATGGATTTGATTATTCTAGTGATGCAATAAATATGGCATCAGATTTTTTGGGTGATAATAGAATTTTTTTTAAAGCTAGTGTGGATAATATTCCGATTAAATCAAACAGTGTAGATATAATTTTAGATTTTCTTTCACCGTTTAATGAAAAGGAATTTAAAAGGGTTTTGAAAAATAATGGTGTGATAATAAAAATTTCACCTGGCAAAGAGTATTTAAAGGAATTAAGAAAAGAGTTAGCACTTAATGAGTATTCCAAAGAAGAAGAAGTTTTTTTAAACATAAAAAATAAATTTGATATCGTAAAAAAAGATAAATATATTAATGAATTTAAACTGAGCAAAGAACAACTTAATTACTTAGTAAAAATGACTCCAATTAAATATGGTGGTGAAATAAATTTAATAAATAGAATAACAATTGATATGAATATTTATGTTTTGAAGGTGAAATCATGATATCTAAATACACAAAAAGTATATTATTAAAAAGGAATTTGTATGCAATTTATAATAGTTATATTTTAGAACCAATATTTGTAAATAAAAAAGAGAAAGAAAAAATATTATCTAATAATTTTGATGATATGTCAGCTGAAGAAATAAAATATTTAAAAAAAATAGGAATAGTTGTTAATGATGAGTTGATTGATAAAAAAACAATTCAAATTGTAAAAAATTCTTATAAAAAATTTATAGAAAACAAAATAACGATTATGTATCTTATTCCTACAAATTGTTGCAATTTATCTTGCAAGTATTGCTTTATTGGTAATTTAACTAGTTCGGAGATTAAAATGAAATTAGATACTGCCAAAAAGGCAGTGGATTTGTTCGCAGAACATTTAGCAAAAATAAATGAGAATGGAGAAATATTTTTTTATGGTGCAGAACCTTTATTAAATTTTTCTTTAATTGAATATGTTGTAATATATTGCAAGCAAAAAAAATATAAAATAAAGTTTTCTATGGTATCTAATGGTTTGCTATTAAATGAAAATATTATAGAGTTTATTAAATACAACAAAATTTCTTTAGGAATATCTATTGATGGTCCTAAAGAAATTACTAATACAAATAGAATATATAAAAATAGTAGTATTGGTATTTATGATGATTTGATAGAGAAAATAACTTTATTAAAACAACATAATGTTAATTTTGGATTGTCTATAACTGTAGCACCTATTTTTTTAAAAAGTCAGGATATGTTTATAGATTGGCTTAAAAGTTTAAACGTTAAAAATATTAGCTATAATTTGCTACATTTTACTCAGCCTAATGATGAGTGGAAGAATTATTATAAAGAGGCTGTTAAATTCATATATAAATCTAATAATCAGTTATTTGATTTAGGATTTAATGAGGATAGAATAAATAGAAAGTATATTGCATTTTTTGAAAAAAAGTTTAAATTTAGTGATTGCGGTGCTGTCGGAGGCAACCAAATTACGATATGTCCTGATGGAACCATTGAAGTTTGCCATGGTTATTGGAATAGTGAAATTCATAAATTACCAAATATAAATAATATTAACCATTTAGATGATTTGTTTGTTTTAGATGATTATAATTGTTGGAAAAATTATATGTCAATAAAAAAACACAAATGTATTAATTGTCCATATGTTTACATTTGTGGCGGTGGTTGTGCTATGCAAGCTAGAGATGTTTTTGGTAGTGAAAAAAATATAGATAAAGCTTTTTGCATTTATACAAAAATTATGATGAAATATATTTTACTTGAACTTTATGATGAATCAGTTCATAAAAATAGATAATAGCATTTAATTAAATATGTTAGAAGAAGGAGAGCGTTAGGCTTTTTTTTGATTTTACTAGAGAATTCATTGAGATAAGTAATGATTTTTTGTATAATGGTTTTAAGAAAATAATTACAAGAGGAGATTAGGATGTTAAATAAGGATGTTTTGGTTAATTTATATGAAAGTGATTTTCTTACAGGTGATATAAGTACAAAAAATCTTAATGCTTTAGGTATTAATGGAAATAACATTGGTAAGTTAGTTAATGATGGGGTGCTTGCTAGAGTGTGCTGGGGAGTTTATGAGTTTAAAGACTTAGATGGGCTTGTCTTATATGGGAAAAAATTATTTGATGAGGGAAAGTTTGCTAAAGCTGAGAGGGTTTTTCTTAAGTGTTATGAGTTAGATAGTACTAACGATGATGTGTTGATGCATCTTTTTGGGCTTAGAATTTTTAATTCGGATTTTGATGGTAGTATAAAATATTTAAGGAGCTTACTTAATAGTAGCGATTCTAGTGTACAAAGCGATGCTGAGTTTTATCTTTTTATTATGAAATTTTTTAAAAAGCTTCCTGAAGATTTGTCTCAAAGAGAAAGAATTGCAGATAATTATTGTATAGATGAGAATTATAATTTAGTCAGACGTCTTGCTTATAAAGCTAGTTTTACTAGTGCTAATAAGGTTTTAAAGGAGTTTATTCATCCTGATGATTTAAAGAAAAAGATAACTAGTCAGTTACTTTCTTTAGCGGGGATTTATTTTAATAGAGGGGCTATTATTGATTTAATTAAGAATAAAAAATATAAGGAGTTATTAGATTATTATGAAACTAGAGTTCCTGCTGATGCACCAAAGTGTTCTGATAAAGTTGTAGTAGATATGTTAAGAGTGCTAAGTGGTGAAGAAGAAATTGCTAATTTAATGTTTAGTAGCCAGGAGACTGATGATTTTATAGATGCATTTTATCTTGGCAATTATAGACTGGCTTTGGAAATATCAGAAGAGAAACTTAAAAAGAGAGGGATTAATTTATATTCTAGTATTCCTTATCTTTTGCTTAGAGATTTAAATGAGAAAATAGATGAGTATAGTGTTAAACAGCAGTATTTATATATTATAGAGGTTTTACTTGGCAGTAATCCGGAGCGAGCTTTAGAACTTGTTGATATATATTTAGGAAATATTGGGGCTTTAAGATATAGTGTGTTAGTTAAAAATTTAATAAAGATTAGTATAAAAATGGGTGATATTAGTTTTGTTGATGCGATACTTGCTCTTACTAATGTTTCTTTTGATTCTTATGTTTTTGATGGGTCAATATATGTTAAAAGGTGTTGTGATGCGATTGATGCTGGAAAGTTTGAAATAGCACAGCTATATTTAGAGATAGTAAAATCTAATCCTGAGATAAGAAAGCATCCAAATATTATTAAGTCGCTTGAAAATTTACTTGAAGGAGCTAGTGCGATTACGAAGCAAGATAAGCAGAGTTGTGAAGTGGTAGCATTAAAAGAAAAGGAGCCTGCTCCGGTTAAAGAAGAGGCAAAGCCAGCAATGCCAGAAAAAGAGAATCTTGATGCAGCTGTATTGAAAACAGCAAATTACAATAATAGTTTATATGCTGATGTAATAGTTAAAAAAGTACGTGCTACTGGAGATATTGAACTAATTCCAAATTTAAACAAGGCTCATATTAGAACTTTGAGAATGAAGTTTGATGCTTTTGATGGAATAAAAAGTTATGTTATTAAATACGCTGGAGAAGAATATTTGATGGTTAAACCTAGTAATTATAAAAAAAGGAATTATGCTAAAATTATTGAAGAAGGCAAGTGGGCATCAACTAATGGAGATTATGAAAAGGCCCTTGCGGCATTTAAAGAGGTTTTAAATAATCCTTATGTTACGGGTGGTAATTTAGCAAGTATTGGATATGTGTATACTAAAATGGGTAGATCTTTTGATGCAGTGCCTTACTTTAAAGCAGCAACTTTCTTTAATAAAGGGCGAGGAAAAAATAAAGATTATACATGGCTTGTTGATAGTATTATGCAAAATAGTAAAGCACCAGCTAAAGATGATGATAAAAAGCCTTTTGTAAAAATGAGTGTAAATGATTTTATTAATCAAGATGAATATTATGGAATTAATGGTTTTGAGGAAATTTTAAATTATATGCTCACTAATAAAGTTAGTTTGCAAGATGCGTGTACTAGTCTTGGATATAGTGATGATGAAATTAATATTATTAGAATTATTTTTGCTAAGAAATATTATAAGCAAGGTGATGCTAGTAAGGGTGATGAATTTTTAAAAGCTGCTATACAAAGTGAAAAGAAGAGTGTGTTTGTACTTGGTCTTATTAAAGAGGTTCAAGCAAATAAAACATTATATACTTGTCAAAAAGAAGCTGAAGGACAAATACTTTCTTTAAATTTTAAAGTTAAATAGTTTAGAAGATTGATGTAACTGATTAGTTTTGCTATACTGTTAATGGAGTGAGTAGATGTGAAAAAGTGTATTACAGATTATTTAGATATAACTTTAAGTAGATGGCCAAAAAAGATTGTTTTTGGTGAAAAAGATAAAACTATTACTTATGAAGAATTTGTTGTAAAAGCGAAAACGCTGGCTACTAGGATATTATCGTTAGACTTATATAATAAACCTATTATTATTTTTACTGATAAAAGTATAAATACACTTGTAGGAATGTTTGGCGTACTTTATAGTGCTAATTATTACACCGTTGTTGATAGAAATATGCCTGAGAATAGAATTAAGAGTATTATAGATACTTTAGGTGTGAAGCTAGCTTTAGTGGATGATGCAAGTTCTAGTTTGTTTGATGAATTAAACCTAGGGATAGATAAAATTTTGATTGATGAGATATCAGAAAAGATAGATGAAGAGTTAATTAAGAAGGCTCATGATAGATTAATTAATATAAATCCAGCTTATGTTTTGTTTACGTCAGGTTCTACGGGAGAGCCAAAGGGAAGTGTAATATCTCATAGATCACTTATAGATTATGTTAGTTGGTTTAGTGAGACTTTTAATATTGATGAAAGTGTGATTTTTGGAAGTCAAACACCATTTTATTTTAGTATGAGTGTATCTGATGTTTTTAGTACAGTTTATAATGGAGCAAGTCTTTATATAATACCTAAGAGTTGTTTTTCTTTTCCGATGAAGCTAGTAGAGTTTTTAGATGAGAAGATGGTTAATACAATTTACTGGGTTCCTAGTGCGATGGCAATAGTGGCTAATTTAAAAACCTTTGATGTAGTTAAACCAAAGACTTTAAGAAAAGTATTATTTGCAGGTGAAGTTATGCCAATGAGAGTATTAAATACTTGGAGAAAAGCGATGCCTGATTTGTTTTATGCTAATTTATATGGACCTACGGAGCTTACAGATATATGTACGTATTATGTAGTTAATCGTGAGTTTAAAGATGATGAGGTGCTACCTATTGGTAGGGTGTGTGATAATGCAGAAGCAATAATATTAGATGAAAATAATAAAGAAGCTTTAGAAGGAGAACTTTGTATTAAGGGATCTATAATGGGACTTGGATATTTTAATAATAAAGAGAAAACTAATAGTACATTTATTTTAAATCCAGTAAATGATTCTTATATTGAGTATATTTATAAGACAGGTGATATTGTTAAGTATAATGAGTATGGTGAGCTTATTTATTTGTCTAGGAAAGATTTTCAGATTAAACACATGGGTTATAGAATAGAATTAGGTGAGATTGAAGCTAATATTAATGCTTTTGATAAGATAGATTTGTGTGCTTGTATTTATGCCAATGAGAAGATTGTTTTATATTATCAAGGTAAATCTAGTATAGAAGATGTATACAAATATGCTAATGAAAAGTTAGTTAGTTATATGAGACCACAGATAGTTAAAAAGTTACAGAGAATGCCAATAAATGCTAATGGAAAAATTGATAGAACTAAATTAAAAGAAATGTTTGAGGAGGAGTAAGTTATGGAAAGAGTTATTGAAATTTTAGAAAGTGTAAAGCCAGGAGTTGATTTTAGAAAAGAAAAAGCTTTAGTTGATGATGGTATATTAGAGTCTTTTGATATTATTACACTTATTGCTAAATTAAATGAAGAGTTTGATGTAGAATTTACTGTTAAAGAGGTTATTCCTGAGAATTTTAATTCTGCTGAAGCTATTTATGATACTGTTTGTAAATTAGAGGAAGAATAAGATGCAAGATAGTCTTGTTAAGTTTTTTATCTTGCTTTTTTCATCTATATGGATATACTATTTAGTTCCAAAAAAAGTTAGATGGTATGTTTTATTACTTGCAAGTTTAGTTTATTATTATTTGCTTAGCCCACATTATTTAAGTGTAGTAGTCTCAGCTTTTACTATTTTTATTGGGGCTATTTTAATTGATAAGTTAGCTTTAAAAAAGTGTGATAGTGATGATAAGGAAGAGAAAAAGAGATTTAAGCAAAGGATAAAATTTAAAAAGAGATTAGTTTTATTTGTTACGATTATTGTTAATGTGGGATTACTAATCTATTTTAAATATACTAATTTTTTTGTGAGTATTTTTAGTTCTAGTCATGATTTATTAAAAATTGCTTTGCCTTTAGGGATTTCTTATTATACTTTAATGGCGATAAGTTATATAACAGATGTTTATAGAGGTAAGATAGAACATGATAGAAATTTTTTAAAGTTACTTTTTTATTTAACTTTTTTTCCTTGTATAATAGAAGGCCCCATTTGGAGGCGAGCTGATGCTGAGCAGGTTTTTGAGGGGCAAAAGTTAGATTTTAAAAATATTAGAGTTGGAATTTTATTGATTTTGTTTGGGTTATTTCAGAAAATGGTTATTGCTGATCGAGCTGGTATATTAGTAAATAATGTTTTTGGCAGTGATACTTATGGATTAGTTAGTTTAAGTGCAATAGTTTTGTATACTGTGCAGATTTATGCAGAATTTGCTGGTTTTATTATGATGATGCAAGGTGGAGCAATGCTTTATGGGATTAATTTGCCGGATAATTTTAGAACACCATTTTTTTCTAAAAGTGTGGAAGAATTTTGGCGCAGATGGCATATTACTTTAGGGACATTTTTAAAAGATTATGTATTTTATCCAATAAGTTTGTCAAAAGGACTTATGAAACTTAATATGTTTAATAGTAAGCATTTGCCAAAATTTTTAGCTAAGTTTTTAGTTTCGGCAATACCACTATTTTTTGTTTGGTTTTTAAACGGTCTTTGGCATGGTGCAAGTTTTAAATATATATTTTATGGGTTATATTACTATATCATTATGATGATTGGTTTGTTAATAGAGCCTTTATTTAAGAAAAAAGATAGTAAACTAATTGATTATTTAAAGATTTTAAGAACAATTTGCCTAGTGCTTATTGGCATGACAATATTTAGAGCAAGCTCAATTGGTGAAGCTTTTACAATGATTTTATCTGTTTTTAAGTATGATGGTAATGTTTTAAGTTATGGACTAGCAATAAATGATTTTGTAATTATTTTATTATATATACTTCTAATGATTATTATAGGGGTTTTAAAAGAGAAGAATATAATAGTTAGAGAAAGATTAACTGGTGGTAGTCCTTTAAAGAAGTACATAGTTTATTATTTGCTTTTGATGATGATAGTAATATTTGGAATATATGGCGCTGGTTATAACGCTAGTGACTTTATATATGGACAGTTTTAGGTGATAGTATGAAGATTGTTAAAGAGTTAATTTGTTTGATGGTATTTGTAATAGGAACACTTGTTTCTTTGGATATTTTAGGTAAAATTTTTATACCTAAGTGGCTTACAAATAAGGATAATTCACATACTTATATTTCTAAAGGGTTTTATGATGAAAAAGAAAATAGTTTAGATGTGCTTTTTTTAGGAAATAGTGATGTTTATAGAGGTGTCTCACCAATTGAGATTTATAAAAATACGGGTATTGCTAGTTATAATTATGTAGCTTCAGGAGAGAGGATTTGGACTGGATACTATTTGTTTTTAGAGGCACTAGAAAGCCAAAGCCCTAGTGTGATAGTTTTAAATGTTGATGGAATTTTTAGTAGTTCTCATTCTTCTTTTGCTAATTATAGGAAGGCTTTTGATAATATGAGACTTGATAAAAATAAAGTTAATGCGATTAATGATGAAGCTTTTGATTTTAATTTTGTAAAAAGAGTTAGTTTTTACTTGCCAATATTTAATTATCATTCAAGGTATAGTGAACTTAATAGAAATGATTTTAAGTATGCTTTTTCTAAACTGCATAATTCATATAAAGGACTAGATATGACTACAGTAAGAGTTGCACCTCGTAAAACTTTTAATGTGGATGGTGCTGAAATTTCTGATAAAGCGATGGAATACTTAAATAAAATAAAAGATGAGTGCGCTAAAAGAAAAATAAAGTTAGTTTTGATGTGGCTTCCGTCACTTGATTCTTACTCTATAGAAAGAGGAAAAGTTATAGCAGATTATGCTTATAAAAATTCACTGCCATTTTTGGATTTAAATATAAATTATAAATCATTTGATTTAGATTTTAAGGAAGATAGTTCGGATGGTGGAGATCATTTAAATGTCTATGGTGCAGAGAAGGTAAGTAAGTATTTAGGCGAATATTTGGTAAAGAATTATAGTTTTTCTAAACATGATAAGAGTGTGACTGATGTTTGGGATAGAGATGTAAAAATTTATGATGAAGGCAAGAAGGAATTACAGATAAGTGAAGGATAATATATTTATAAAAAAATGTACAGAAATAAATGAAGAAGAGTTTAAATGCATATTTAGTAAACTTAGTGAAACTGATAAAATTAAAGTTTTAAAAGATAAGAGAAAGATAACTAGTTATTATCTGCTTGATAAGTATTTGAAAAAGTTTAGTTCTAAAACGATAAAAGATATATATTATAGTAAAAATGGTAAGCCATTAATTGATGCAGTATATTTTAGTGTTGCAAATAAAGATGATATTACGGTTTTAGCAGTTAGTAATTATAGAATTGGTGTGGATATTGAAAAAATAAAAGAATATGATAAAACAGTCCTTAAATATTTTTTCAAAGATGAAGAGATTAAGAAAATTAAAACTAATGAAGATTTTTTTAAATATTATACTTTAAAGGAAGCTTATGTAAAGATGACGGATGATAGACTAATTAAGATACTTGATGCTAATTATTTAGATTATAATTATGGTACAATAGTTAAGGGAGAATATGTTATTTCTTTTGTGGAGGATGTAGATGGAAAATAAGTATTATAATAGAAAAGATGGTAAAGTTTATATTGTCAAAGAGGATAAATCTACAATGTTTTTATATCGCACTTGGTTTGGCAGACTTTTTTTGAAGATTTTATATTTGCCATTTATTAGTAAGATGGTTGGTTTATTTATGGATAGTTTTTTATCAAGATTAATGATAAAGAAATTTATTAGGTCTAATATGATTGATATGAGTGATTATAGAGATGAGAAGTATAAGTGTTTTAATGAGTTTTTTACGAGAAAAATTATGCTTGATAGAAGAAAAATTGATTTTGATAAAAATTCACTAGTTAGTCCGGCAGATTCAAAGTTAAGTGTTTATAAAATTAGTGAGAAAAATGAATTTAAAATTAAAAATTCTTTGTATAGATTAGAAGATTTAGTACCATCAGACGTTAGTGCTAATTTTAAGGATGGGTATGCACTTATTTTTAGATTAGGAGTAGATGATTATCATCATTATATTTATATGGATGATGGATGGCAAGATGAAAATAATTTTATTAAGGGTAAGCTTCACACTGTAAGACCAATTGCAGTTGGGTCTCAAGATGTTTTTGTACAAAATCAAAGAGAGTGGACTGTGTTGCATACTAAGAATTTTGGTGATGTAATTGAGATAGAGGTTGGAGCAGTGTGTGTTGGTAAAATTGTTAATTTAAAAGAAAATAATAAGTTTAAAAGAGGAGAAGAAAAAGGATATTTTAAGTTTGGTGGCTCTACGATAATATTACTTGTTAATAATGTGATTATTGATGAGGATATCATAAAAAATAGTCTAGAGGATGCTGAAACGAAAGTTCTAATGGGTGAAAAGATTGGCATAAAAAAACAGTAATTTAGCTGTTACTGTTTAATAGTTTTTTTAAAATATTTAGTTTTAGGTATAATTATGCAGGTAATAAAAGATAATATTAATGAACCTATTACATCTAGTATTACGTGCTGTTTTGTTAATAAAGTTGATATGATAATTACAGTAAATGCGCATATTAAGATTATTTTTAAGTAAAGATTGATTTTATTATCTTTTAGTAGTGTATATATTAAGATGAAACAGAGTAGGCAGTGGCCTGATGGGAAACAGTTAACTGGTTTATCGGCTTTAAATGATACATAAGCGATAAAGGTACCAAGAGTGTTAAAACTATTTAAAGTTGGTCTATTGACTGTGGTAGGATATGCAAAAAATATAATATATAGAATAATTAGGGAGATAATAGTAGTTAGTTTAGTTTTATTATAAAGATTACGATTGCTTTTATATAGTACAAAGAAGGTAAAGATTACTAAGGGATACCAAAGTGTATAGATAATAAAAAATGATGGGATAAATGGTATTTTAGAATCTAGTGTTGAGCCCATTAGATGATAGTTTGTTATTATTTTTTGACTTAGAAAATAAATAAGCGCATTTGTGCCAAATATAGTTATCATATCAATTAAATATTTCTTGTACTTCTTCATAAAAATCACTTGTTTTCAGTATAACATTATTTTTATGGATAATAAAGTTTTTTTGAGGGTGTTAGTATGAATAATAAAGAATTTAATTTAATAATTAGCAATATTCTTATTAATCCTGAGATATTAAGAATGAAAGGTTTTAGGCAGCATTATAATGTAAGCACTTTTGAGCATGCTTATATGGTTTCTTACTATATGTATAAGATATGTAAGAAGTTAAGGCTTGATTATGTTGCAGGAGCAAGGGCAGGATTACTTCATGATTTTTATCTTTATGATTGGCGGGAGAAGAGTAACTGGCATAGGTATCACGCTTTTAAGCATGGAAATTTTGCTTTTAAAAATGCGATTAAGCACTTTAATTTGTCTTTAAAAGAGAGAGATATGATAAGAAAACATATGTGGCCAGTGACTTTTTCTTTACCAAGATATAAGGAAACTTATCTTTTAACGTTTGTAGATAAATATTGTGCTTTGTTAGAAGCATTTAATTATTATAAAGGTATTTGGAAAAATAAAAAGAGGGGTTAGCCTCTATATAATGTGTTATTTAAATAATTTTCTAGGACAATTTTGCTTGGTTTGTAAAGATTTTCAGGCACATTGTTTATATCAAACCATTCCCATTTTAAAATAGTTTCTGGTTCCATTGCTTGGATGGTTCCAGAGTATTCGGTTACTAAAAAGCCAGCTGTAACATAGTGAGCCGTATCTGTCATATCATCAGATATACTAATTAATTTTAAATTAGCGTTTTCTAGGCTAGTTTCTTCTTTTAATTCTCTTTTGGCAGCATCAATAAGTTTTTCCATGAATTCAACTTTTCCACCTGGCATTGTCCATGTGCCAGCACCATTAAGCTCGCTTGAGGCTTTTTCTTTATCGGGATTTCTTAAACCTAATAATACTTTATCGTCCTTTATTATCATTATTCCAACACCTAATCCTGGTTTCATTTTTATCATCTCCTAGATTTATTTTAACGTAATTTTGACGGGATTACAATTATTTAGATAAAAAATTATATCAGTTTTCATAATAAAAAAGGCATTTAAAATGCCTTTTTGTTTTCTAAATGGGGCGAAATGTGGGGATCGAACCCACGCATACCGGAGCCACAATCCGGCGTGTTAACCACTTCACCAATTCCGCCATAACAACAATATTTTAGCAAACTTTTAATAGTTTAGCAACTATAAATTGTTATTTTTTAGATAATATATAGTAATATGCATAGAAAGTGTAGTAAGCTACCGATGTCTACGAAAATATGAAATACAAAGTGGTAATAATGTTTTTTGGCTCCAATCATATATAAAATAGCTCCGACAGTGTAAGAAATACCTCCGGCTATTAGTAAAGCCATCCCTTTTACTGTGATAACTGGAGTAAGTTTGGGAGCGGTAATTACGATGCACCAGCCCATTAGAAGATAACATATCATGGAAAAAGTTTTATACTTTTTTAAATCTATGGCATTTAAAGTGATTCCTAAAATAGCAAAAGCCCAAATGATTCCAAATAGGGTCCATGCTAATACTGAGTTATACGTTCTTACAGCACAAAGTAAAATAGGAGTATAAGAGCCTGCAATTAATACAAATATGGTGCAGTGATCAATTACTTGAAAGACTTTTTTGGCTTTAATGTTTCTTAATCCATGATAGATACTGGATATTGTATATAATAAAATCATTGATAAGCTAAAAACAATAGAACTTGCTAGCGCGTAGCCATCATGATGTTTAACAGCAAATACTAGACATAGAACTAGAGCAGAAATACCAATTGCCCCACCGACGATGTGACTAGTCATATTCATTATTTCTTCGCCTTTAGTATAGTTTGGCAGATTACGATCTTTTAGCTTGGTTCTTTTCATAAACTTTTCCTTTCTGTTTTGATAAACCTTCTATATAATTATAGATTTCTTCCCAAGAGAATAGTCTTGTTATTTGTGGGTGTTCTACATTGGTATTATATGGTGTATGAAAAATTATTACTCTCGCAGATTCAGCAATGCTTTTGCTATTTTTAGGACTATCTTCAATCATAATGTCTATATTTTTTTCTTTGATTGTAGGAAGTTTATCGCCATTACAAAAAATAATTTCGTCATAAGGAATGTCACGATCAAGTAAAAATAGTTTTACTAAAGTTCTAATTTTCTCACCTTCGGTGCTATTTTCGTCAGTGAATCTTCTTTTAGTTATTATAAAAATTTTGTGACCATTATTTTTTAATGCGTTGATATATTTTGAAGCGTTTGTTCTGATAATGCCATGCTTTGAATATAGTTTGATACAATGAAATAAAATTTTTCTAGCTACTGGTGTGTTAACTGTAACTTTCTTTTCTCTGTCTAAAATAGGTTCTTTTGTGCCTAAGACACTAAGAAAGTCTAGGTTTGTAATTACGCCATCTATGTCTATACCTATATTCATGATAAGTCACCTAGTTGTAAGTTTACACTAAAATTAGTGTGTAGTCAAATAACAGAGATGCATGAATTGTTTATTATATGATGAAATAAACTATATTAAAGACTAATTTAATTAGTCTTTTTTGAGGGGGTTTATGAAAGTATTACTTTTAATTAGAAAAGAAAATAGTGATTACAATATTGCTAATTATAAAAGAGTAATAAAGATGTTTGGTGGTAAGGTTGTAACTTTTAAAGATGGGGCTTTTGGGGAGTTGCTGATGAGAAGGCTTAAAAAGATAGATGCAATTTTACTTCCTGGCGGAGAATGTGCTACAAAATGGGATAAATTTTTAATTTCTTTTGCAATTAAAAATAATAAAAGATTACTTGGAATATGTCAGGGAATGCAGGAGATGGGTAAATATGGTAGTGATGACAAGTTATTGGAGTGCAAGAGGCACGCTTTACTTGATGGTAGTAAACATTTAGTTTATTTAAATGATGGTATTTTAAAAAGACTTGGGGGAGCAGTTTTACTAGTTAATTCGTATCATAGAGAAAAAATAGAAAAGAGCTCTTATTTTAGAGTTACGGGAATAAGTGAGGATGGAGTAATTGAAGCAATAGAGGGCGATAATTTTATGATAGGTGTGCAGTGGCATCCAGAAAAAGATATAGATGATAATATTTTTAGTCAAAAGCTATTTAAGTTGTTTGTTACTGGCAATGATAGTATGCTATAATTTTGTGTAGAAAGAGTGGCAGTAGGGTTTAGTTTATGAAGATTGATGATTTAAAAGTAAAGTATGATTTATTACAAAATAAGTATGGGGATAAGAGTTTGGATTCTATATATAATGGTGGGTGTGAGGATAATCCTGATATTTGTTTTGTATTTATGAATCCAACTGGTAGAAATATAGCAAGTAAAAAAGAATGGTTAGGAAGAAAAGCCCCTTGGATTGGAACTAAGAATATTTGGAAGCTTTTTTATGATGTAGGGTTAGTTGATGATGGTATTTATGAAGAGATACGCAGTAAAAAACCGAAAGATTGGGATTATGAATTTGCGGATAAAGTTTATGAAATTGTTACAAATAAGAAAGTGTTTATAACTAATTTAGGTAAATGCACGCAGATTGATGCAAGACCACTATCTGATGAGGTTTTGAAGAAGTATTTGAAATTGCTTTATAAAGAATTTGAAATTATTAAACCTAGGGTGATTATTACTTTTGGCAATCAAGTAAGTTCTATAGTTTTAAATAAGAAAATATCAGTTTCAGAGAATAGAAAAGTTTGTCATGAGTTAGTTATTAATAAGGAAAAATATAAGGTTTATGCTGTTTATTATCCGGTTGGGAATGGAATATTTAATATAGATAAGTCAATAGAAGATATAAAATGGATTATAGATAATGAGTTATAGAGGATGGTAGTGTGATGATATTTAATAAATTAGTAAGAGACAGGATTCCAGAAAAAATAGAGGGTAATGGAGAGAAAGCAGTTGTTAGAACGCTTAATGATGATGAGTATAAGTTAGAACTTAATAAGAAACTTTTAGAAGAATGTAATGAGGTAATTGGTGCTAAAGATAGCACGGAAATTAAAGAAGAACTTGGTGATGTTTTAGAGGTTATAATGGCAATAGCTGAGTTAAATAATTTTAATTTAGATGAAATAATCAGAGTTTCGGATACTAAGAGAGAAAAACGTGGAGGATTTGATAAGAGAATATTTTTAGAAAGGACTTATGAAATAGATGAGTGTGAAGAGCAGGAAACATTGTTAAATTAATTTGCGAAGTTTCTAAATAATTTTGATAGACTATAATTTTGACTGGTTTATAATGTTTTTAGAAATGGAGAGAGATTTATGATTGGGAAAAAATTAATTCAATTTAGAAAGAATAAAGGACTTAGCCAGGAGGAACTTGCAGAAGATGTTGGTGTGACAAGACAGACAATTTCTAATTGGGAACTTAATGAAACGGCACCAGATTTAAAGCAAGCACAAAAGTTAAGCGAGATATTTAATATAAGTTTAGATGAACTTGTTGGTAATGATGACGTGATTTTAAAAAAGTTAAATATTACTGAAAATAATTCTAATATTATTATTAAATTAATTAAGGTTTTGGGAGTAACTCTTGGGACTTTAATATTTGTTTTGATGGCAATAGTTTGTATTTATATTTATACAACTAATTATTATGAAACTGAGGCGGTATCTGCTGGTGAAGGAAAAGTGTGCTATTTT
This sequence comes from bacterium, assembly GCA_030524925.1. Taxonomy (GTDB): domain Bacteria; phylum Bacillota_I; class Bacilli_A; order RF39; family UBA660; genus CAG-533. The sequence goes on from JAUNFS010000005.1 coordinate 38,819, forward strand.
AATGGGGTTATAGGTGATTATATTGTTATGAAGAATAATAGTGATGGGACAATATCTTTTGATTTAAAAGATAAAAGTATTATTGATAAATTAGAACTTAATGAAATAAAAAGTGGGGAACCAAAAGAGATACTTGAAAAAATAGTTACTTACATTAAAGATAATGGTGGAACTTGTTTGGAAGATAGATAACATACTTTAGATGAAGCATTTGTTTGCTTTATCTTTTTATTTGTGCTATGATAGTTCCCGATTTATTTTTTTAGGGGGAAAATGATTATGACGAACGTTGTAAGTGAGTTAAAGGGTGATACTATTTATTATAAACTAATTAATGGTAATAATGAGATATATGTGGCAGTAGCGCAGAAGGAGAATAACTGTTTAGTAGTAACGTTTGATGATGAGACTTTAGATAAGGTAACTAGTGAGATTTTTACTAACATTATGAATAAGGTTTATAGAGAAGCATCTACTAATGGTTTGGAAGTTAAGTGCGATAAGGAACTTTTTTTTAAAAAGGTGATTGATGAGACAGAAGATGCGCTAATTTTAGATGTTGAGCCGATAGGTTTTGATGGACAAATTAAATTAGATGATATGTCACTTTATATGTGTATTGAAAGGCCAGTTAGAGAAACCTGTAAGGCATTAAGTGATAAGGGGATTATGACACTTATGTCTAGTGCAAATGCTAATGATGTTAAAACAAGATATACTAAGATAGATATGTATAAACATTTACGTGGTGATGGACACTTTAATATTGGGAATGGCTATGCTTGGGTGATGATTGATTGGGCTAGTCTTAGTCAAGAAAATAAGCGATTGTTTACGCAGCTTAATTCGGGTGAAATACAAATACCTTTAACTGAAACAGAGGAAGCAAGCTTTGAACATAACTGCAAACTTAATCGGGTTCCGTTTAAGCAAAGTGAACTGGTTAAATTTTTTGAAGTTGTAGATTATTATAAACTAGTGATTGGGTTGGTTACTCCTAATCAATTACCACAAAGTTCTTCAGAAGATACTTATTTTGATAGTGTAAAAAGTGGCTATGTTGTTGATAATTCTTTGCTAAATCATGGCTTAGATTTTCGTGCTGTAGTAATAAAGTGTCCAATTGATGAGAATACTAAAGTAAGCGATGTAAATAAATATTTTAATTTTATTGTTCAGAAACTTACTATGCAAGCAAGTAAAAAATATCCTATTTTAAATTAACATGTAAAATCAGATTTAACGTCTGATTTTTAATTTGGTAATGGACTAAACTAATAATATGTGGTATCCTATTATTATAGGAGGATAGAATGGAAAGAGTAAAACATTTTTTAGGGATTTTGGTTGCTATTTTATTTTTGCCGACAATAGTATTTGCTGATGAATCTTATATAACTTACAGCGATATTAAGTGTAATGGGCAAAATGTTATGGGAGGTAGCAGTTCATACAGTGCTGTTACTAATATTGGTGACCATATTGAATACACAATGAATGGTCAAAAGGACAGCAAGTATTCATTTGTTATTACTGGTTTTAATCTTAATGCTGATGAAGAGTATACTTACACATTAACATCAGACTTTAAGAATTTTAAGAAGACTTATACTGGTGCGGAGCTTATGGCTGGTGTAACAATTAGTGGTGAAGATGGCAACAGTATGATGGAAAGCAAGTTAGTAGATGCTTATAATAAGTCATTAAGAAATATGTATAGTAAATATACAACAGATGATAAGGATATTTATTTTGATATTACAAGATTTAACTTTAACAAAAATTTTGATTTTACCGAAATGGATGCAATATATAGTTCTATGCTTAATAATGGTAAAGTAAAAGTTGCTAGTGTTGATCCACTAGATGATACTATGTTTGCTGAAACTGCTATTACTGCAGCTTTAAGTAAATATGAAACGGATAGATATCGTATTGTTGGTGGATGCTATAAGAAAAATAAATGCATGGTTAATATCTCTGATAAAGTAAAAACTTATAGAGGAAGAGAATATGAAACTACTTTTGAATTTGCAACACCTAATTCAAAAATAAAAAATAGATTAGATGGTTATGCTAAGACTTTTGTGGTTGATAATCAAAATATTGAAGAACATTTATTTTTAATGGAAGATTTAGAAACAATTAATTATAAATATGCTTTTCCTAGTTTTGGAGAGTGGATTGATTCAATTAATGCAATAATTAATTATTCTTCTGAATTTCAAAATAAGATTGGATACATGAATATTGGAACTAAGTTAGACGTAAGAGCGGGATGGGATGATCAGTTTGCAAGTGGCTGCTTTGGTTTCTTAAATCTATTATTTGATGGAGTTATATATTCTTATGTTGATACTACTGGTGTAAAACAAAATAATGTTTTATATGTACCAGATGAGACTGAAAATACTAGAGAAGCTTATATTAAAGCGGCTTTAGATAGAGTTAATAAATATATTCCAAAAGCAAATGTAAAAATAGAGTATGCTGGACAAATTGCTGATATTAATGATTTTGGGGTATTATCTTTAAAAGATATAGTTGATGTTAATAAAACACTTGGTGAATATTATAAAGTTACTATTGGTGAAGAAGAATATTACTATTTTATTGCTAAGGATTCATCAAAAATGAGAACACCTGTAATGAATACAGTAGATGCTTTAACTGATATTTCAATAAAAACTGAGGCTTCAGAAGTGCCACTAGATTCTAAAATTAATACAGTAGTTATTGATGCAAAGAGTGATGAATATAAAGAGTTCTTAAAGAAAGTAAATATTAATAATGGATTAGTAGTAGATTTAAAATTATTCTCTGATTCAATAAATAAAAATATTTCTAAATTAGATGATGGTGTATTTAAAGTTTATGTGCCACTTAATGATGAACTTAGAAAATTAGATTTAACTGCTTATTATGTTAAAGATAATGGTGAAATAGAGAAACATGATGTAAAAATAGATGGTGATTATTTAGTATTTGATACTGATCACTTTAGTACTTATGTTATTGGTGGTAATAAGTTAGAAAATCCAGCTACATTAGATAATGTTAGTACTTGGATTATTACTACTGGTGTATCATTATTAGGACTTGCTAGTGCTGTATTTTACAAAAGAAAATTTAATAACTAGATAGGCGTGAATGTCTATCTTTTTTTATTATTTAATGGTAGAATATTATTAGAGTAGAAGGAAAGGTTGTAAATTATGAAATATTATAAGAATTTAATTGAAAGAAAAAAGTATTTGGTACTAGTTTTATGTATTTGTACAGCTTTGCTTGGCGTGTTTGTTTGTTATTTGAGCATGAAGGATGTATTTGATAGAGGGCTTGCACTTTCAAAGACGTGGTATTTAAACGATGGATACGGAATTATAAGTGTTATTGCTGCAAGTAATATTGGTATGATTTTATGTGGACTACTTATTATTTATATGGGAATTTGTTATTTGCCAGTTACTTCTCCGTTTTCTCAGGATGAGATAGATTATGATATTAAAAGCGAAGGAGATAATATTTATATTAGATTTCAAAGTAATGAATTTATAGTTAAGAGAGAAGATTTTGGACCAACTAAATTATTTTTTAGGGATAAAAATAAAAAGTTTATAACAGTAACTAGAGGATATCAAATATATAATTATGTGGTTTATTATTTTAAAAATATATTAGAAAAGAATGTAAACAGTGATAGTGCAATATTAAAGTCTGAGGTAGTGGATAAGTTTAAGAATGTTAAAGTGATGTCTAAAGAAGAAAAGATTAGTTTTATTGAAAGTGAAGGTTTACATAATAATATTAAAATAGGTTATGTTTTTGCTTCCATTATTCTTTGGCTGGGGTTTGTATTTTGGATTTATATTTTTATAACTATGTTAAAAAGTAGTAGTATTAATGTGATGGCAGTTATTTTGACTTTAGTTCTTATTTGGACATCATTTGTTTTAGGAAGGAAATCTAATAGAAAAATAAGTCAAGAAAAGAAACTTGTTAGTGAGATCATGAATAGTGAAATGTATGTTGTAAATGTTTCTATTTTTGATAAGAAGAATGAAAAAGTTTCTGATGGTGATTTTGGTAGCAAACATAATTTTTATATTAAGGTAACCGATGGTAAGTTTATTGTTAATCAGTGGTTTAAAGTACCGAAAGAGGCTTATAATAAAGATAAGGTTACAATTTATATTTTTGATAAGTATGCTAGTGATTATTTTTTAATTAAATAAGTTGTTTGAGAAAACTGATTTAAGGTTTTCTTTTTTTATAGGTAATTTAAGATTTTTTAAAGAAAGTTTGATACAATTATATTGGTGATTAAAATGACATGGCTTATTACTTTAGTTTTGAGTATATTATTATTTTTACTTGGCATTTTTTATTTAGGAAATCAAATTTATAGGTTTGGTTTTAAGAAAAAGATATACTCTTATTTAGTACTTTTTGGTGTGTTTTTTGCATTAGTATTTATTTTTAATTTTATTACGGCAATGCTGATGATTATTCACTATATGGTAGTGTGGTTATTTAATGATTTATTGTTTTTGATTATTAAAAAAGTAAGAAAAAAAGATTTTAAATTTTATATAGCTGGTTATGTTACTATTTTTTTTACAACTATTTATATTATTATTGGAATATATAATGTTTATCATGTTGATGTAACTAAGTATACTGTTACGAGTGATAAACTTAATAATAATTATAAGATTGCTTTGATTGCTGATAGCCATTTAGGAACGACATTTGATGCTGATGGGTTTGATAAATATTTGCAAGAGATTTTAAAGTCTAAGCCGGATATGTTATTAATAGCTGGAGATTTTGTTGATGATGGAACTAGTAAAGAAGATATGGTAGATGCTAGTAAAGCACTTGGAAAATTAGAGCTTCCATATGGAGTATATTTTGTTCATGGGAATCATGATAAGGGGTATTATGGAGAAAAAAGGGGCTTTAATATTACAAATTTAGAAGAAGAATTAGTTAAGAATGGTGTTAAGGTTTTAAAAGATGAAAGTATATTGATAAACGATGAAATTTATATAATTGGTAGAAAAGATTATGAAAATAGAAATAGAACTAGCATCAATGATTTAGTTAAAGATTTAGATGATAATAAATTTAAAATAGTAATGGATCATCAACCAGTTGATTATAATAATGAAACAAAAAGCGAGACTGATTTGGTATTATCTGGACATACACACGGAGGGCAATTATTTCCAATAACGTATTTAAATACAACTTTAAGTGATAATGACTTGGTTTATGGTTATGAAAAAAGAAAAAATACGAACTTTATTGTTACATCGGGAATTTCTGATTGGGAAATAAAAATGAAAACAGGTTGTAAGTCTGAATACGTAATAATAAATGTATTAAAAGAAAAGTAGAAGGAGTTTTTGCAATTATGGATTATGTAATTAGGAAGATGGTAAGAGAAGATGCTAGAGCAGTATCGCATGTTATTACTGTGTCGTGGAATGAGACTTATAAAGGGATTATAAATGATGAGTATTTAGATAGTTTAAATAAGAATGAAGAAGAAACTGCGAAAGCGTTAGCTAATAATTTTGATGCCAATGGTAATAATTATTATGTGTTAGAAGTTAATAAAGAGTTAGCCGGTTTTATTAATATAAGTGCAGCTGCTGATTTTGATTTTGAAAATTGTGGTGAACTTTGTGCAATTTATATTATTAGTAAGTATAAGGGGCAAGGATATGGCAAAGCATTATTTGATGTGGCGATTAAAGAGTTAAGGAATATGGGCTTTAACAAAATGATTGTAGGTTGCTTAAATGGAAATCCTGCTAATGAGTTTTATAAGCACATGGGTGGGAAATTTATTAAAACAAGAATTTTTGAAAAGTTACAGATGACTGAGAATGTTTATTACTTTGATAATATATAAGTTAAACATGCATTGCTGATGAAATCTATGTTATAATTTACTTAGTTTAGTTATGTAATTTGGAGGTATGAAATGGAAAATATGATAAATTTGAAAAAAATAAAAGCGGTAATTTTTGACTTTGATGATACACTTGCTATTCATAAAAATAGAGATTATAAAAAAGAGCGTAATGAAAGTGAAGAGGCTTTACTTAATTATTATTTAAATGCTTACCTAAATCCGACATCTTTTTATGAGACTATAGAGCCTTGCTATATATCACAGTCTTTACTTGAACTTGTAAATATTTTAAGAAAAAATAATGTTAAAATGTACTGCGTTTCTGGAATGAAATTATCTTTTCATTTAAAAGCTAAAGAGTTTTTTGTTCATAAATATTATGGCAAGGATATTGAAGTAATTTCATCAGGGAAACAAGAACTAAAATTAGATGCTGCTAAGATAATTAGTAAATTAAACAATTGTAATTTAGATGAGATTTTGTTTATTGATGATATGGAGGACAATATTTCTAATTTAAGTAAGATAGGAGTAAATGCAATTTTACCTGATGATGTAGCAACTTTAATAAAAAATAATTGATGGAGGATAAATTATGAGAAAAAAATTAGTGAATATTTTATTGTGTGGATTGATAATTTTAGGATTATGTGGATGCGGTAATAATGAGGTTAATGATATAGGAAAAGAAAATAATCAATCAAAAGAAGAGTATGGCAGCGTAGAAGAGGAAAAGGTTGATATATTAGTTGCAAAATTTAATACACAGGTGGAAGATAATAGCAAGTTAAATCCAGCATCTGAGGACTATTTAACTTTAAGTAACGGGGAGTATTGGTATGGATTAATTGATGGAATTTATTTAGTTGTTGTACCAGAAAAATATACTGGTGATAAGACATCTGAGGTAGTAAATTATTCTCTTTTATATGTTAAGAAAGATAGTAAGTATATTAATGATGCTTCTTCTTATATTAAATATTTGATTAAAGCAAATAATAGTGAAATTACTGATAGTGAGATTGAAACACTATTAGAAGATGTAAAAACTAAGACTAATTCTGGTGAAACAGCTAATAATGGAAAGGGTATTTCTATTGGCTATATGGAAAGTGATGATACTTATCAATATCAAGTTTTAAGATTATATAAGTAATCTGTGTTATAATCCTGACTTTGACAGTTGTGAGAAAGAAAAAACTCCTAAAGGCCC